>DFEM01000165.1 GCA_002369155.1 Lachnospiraceae bacterium UBA3802
ACCATTCCGGGACCGCCTGTTGCAAGAATAATATCAGCTTCACGCATTACAAGGTTTGTCATATCAAGAGAGGGCATGTCAATCCATCTGATTATTCCCTCGGGTGCGCCTGCTTTTACTGCAGCCTCAAGCACAACCTTTGCGGCTGCAATTGTTGAAAGTTTTGCTCTCGGATGAGGGCTGAAGATAATTGCGTTTCTTGTTTTCAAAGCAATAAGAGCCTTGAAGATTGCAGTGGAAGTGGGGTTTGTAGTGGGAATAACTGCAGCGATTACACCGATGGGTTCAGCCACCTTTGTAATTCCGTATGCATCATCTTTTTCCACTACACCGCATGTCTTGGTGTCTTTGTACTTATTATAAATGTATTCTGCGGCATAATGATTTTTGATGACTTTGTCTTCAACAATTCCCATGCCGGTTTCTTCTACAGCCATCTTTGCGAGAGGGATTCTCTGCTTGTTGGCTGCCATGGCAGCTTCGAAGAAAATTTTGTCGACCTGTTCCTGAGAGTACTCTGCAAAAATCTTCTCAGCTTCTCTCAATTCGCTTAGGGCCTGTTCAAGTTTTTCGACGCCGTCGATAATTCCGTATTCTTTTTCCATAATCGTGCTCCTTTCTTTCATGGACGAAAGATTGATAAAAAAATAACAATCTCATGTGACTTAAGTATAACACAAGAATTATAATTTGCAACTATTATTTTTTTTCTTAAAAAAAGGCTTAAATAAAACACTTGCATACTTTGATTCTATTTGATATAATACACTTCGTTGACCGCTTAGGGGAATCATACAGTGGCAGTATGACGGTCTCCAAAACCGTTCACGGGAGTTCGAATCTCTCTTCCCCTGTTGAAAAAATCTCTCTGTTAATCAGAGAGATTTTTTATTTCCCGATTATTTATGTTTTCTTATGTTTGATTTTTCTCATGTGTCTTTAACGGGGCAGCGCAGTTGGGACATACATCACTCATTCCGACTACATATATAGCACCGCAATATTCGCATTTTTCCTGATCGACAAATGTTTCCGGACATTCAACTGCTTTTTCAAAATATTTCCCTTTGAATGGATGAAAAGATGAGGATCTTATTGCCATAAATAATAAGAAGCCTGCGAATACGAGGGGATAAATCATTTTTCGGAAAGGAATGTATTTTTTCATCGCCACGGGTGTTAATTCATCGAAAGCTTCACTGATAGCTTCTCCTACGGAATAATTTTTGTTTGTTAATCCTTTTTGCAATTCATTATTAAATAATCCAGTTTCCTTATATGTAAGAATCTTATCGGTATCATCGCCCTGCATACCTTCCCAATACCAGTCATTAAAATCAGGATTGGGATTTGCGGGTTCGGAATACACTATAAGCCAGTGTTTTTCGTCATCAAATGCTTCAACATACAGTTCGTAAGCATATTGTTCCAAATCGGTATAATTGTTCATCCAGTATTCGTTTTGTACAGTAATTATGCAGGGGGTTATACCGGTTTTGTCCTGAAATGCCAAAAGTGATTTTATAAGAGTATCTTCATCATCGATTACATTGGCTGTATCGGAAATCATAATGGAAGAGTTGTATTTTGATATGTCAATTTTTCCCGGGAAATGACCCAAGCCGGGAATAAAGCTCAAAACCAATATCAGTATTACAATATACAGGAAAAAAGATATAAAAGAGGAAACGCGGTTTTTGCTATCGGATATATCATAATTTGAGTAAATAAATACAGGGGCATTGTTTCTGTAATATAAATATCTTTTTGCGCCCGGGAATTTACTGTTTGATACTCTGTTAAAAGATCTGCCTCGTGAACCGTGAGAAGACGAATGATGGCTTCCGCCGTGTGAACCGCCGCTGTGCGAACCGCCGCCTGATGAATGTGGCATTTTTTCTCCCCTTTTACCTTTTTAAGTAAAATTAATATAACACAAAAAGCCTCCCGGGAAAAGGAGGCTTTTTGCTGTGTAAAAGGGGAATTCTTTCGGAATGATCTGTTTGTAAAATCAATTCGAATTACAATTAAGATTATATTGCCAACGCCCTTATAAATATACAAATATTTTGCTTAAAAATAAAAATATATTGCTTAAACTGCATTTTTGACACATTTTTTATGCCGTATTATAATATTCAAAACGGGGTTAATGTATGGAGAGTTATTTTACAATTTTTAATATAGTTCAAATAGCGGGAATAATGTTTACCGCATTTCTTTGCGTAATTATCGTACGCGAAAAATCATCGATGCATGACAAGCTGCTCGGATTGGTGGGCATCTGTATATTATTCGATCTGGTCGGTTATCTTTTTGAGATGAATTCAACCGGATTAAACGAGGCTTTGGTCTGTTCTAAAATAGAACTGTCTTCGTTTTTGCTTATAGCCACATTTATGACGGTTCTTGTGTTCAAACTTTGTAATGTGAATTTCGGACTTCCGATGCTTGTTATTTTGATTGTCTCCGATGTTATATTCAGTCTCTATTTTATCGGTTCGGATTTTGATAAAGTTTTTAAAGAAACATCTTTTATCGATTCGGGCATTTTCCCGCATCTGGTTGTGACACCCGGTATTGTATATGTCATCTTCCTTGCATACGTGGCTGCTTTATATCTTTTGCAGATTATTCTTATAATCGGAAGAACCAGAAATAAAGGAAACAAAATCGGCAAGGAATTTATTTTCCTGCTTCTTCCTTATATTTTTATGATTGTTTCATTCGCCTATTTCTTTACACCTTTTTATCCGGAGTATACATATATTCCTCTTCATGTTTCGCTGGTTTTGACTTTCGGACTTCAGACTTTTGTTATTTTCAGATTCCGTCTTTTCGACTCGGTTCTTACCGCGAAAGAGGATATTGTTAACGGTATTGAGGACGGACTTATTGTTATAGACGTCAGAAAGAATTTCCTTTATGCAAATGAAACCGCTTACGGCCTTGTACCTGAACTTACGATTCCAAGCATGGTTGAAAACATGATAAACAGGCTTTACCGTAACAATAAGAAGGTTTTGAATCTTGGCGGTAAAGAGTATCTTGTATCCGTTAAGCCTTTTTATGACAGAAAGATGCTTAAAGGTTACCACATCTGGATGTACGACAAGACAGAGGAGAACAAATACAACAAGAGTCTTATCGAACTTAAGGAACAGGCCGAGAGGGCTAACGAAGCCAAAACTGTATTCCTTGCAAATATGTCTCACGAAATCAGAACTCCCGTCAATGCCATCATGGGTTCTACGGAAATGATTTTAAGAGACAGGGACAAGAGCGAAAAAATCGAAGAACTTGCTTACAGCATTAAGAATGCTTCGCTTATCCTTATTTCCATCATCACGGAGATACTCGACTTCTCGAAAATTGAAGCCGGCAAAATGAGTGCTGCCGAAAATGAGTACGAGCCGGGCATACTTATAAAAGATATTACCGATTCGGTCAGAGATAAATTAAAAGAAAAGAATATAGATTTGTATGTCAATGTCAACGAAACGCTTCCCAAGGTATTAAGGGGCGATGAAGTACATGTCAGACAGGTCTTCACGAATGTATTAAACAATGCCGTAAAATATACTCAAAAGGGAAGTATTACGGTTAATGTTGACTGGAATCAGCAAAGCGGAATGGCACTTCTTCGTGCTTCGATTGCCGATACAGGTGTGGGAATCTCGGAGGAAGCTCTTCCCACTATCTTTGATTCGTTCCAGAGAGCAGACATGATAAAGAACAGAACCATCGAGGGTACGGGACTCGGACTTGCCATTACCAAAAGACTTGTCGAGAGCATGGGCGGCTCCATAAATGTAAAGAGTACTTACGGTGAGGGAAGTGTTTTCTCGTTTACATTATTCCAGAATGTCGTTGATTATACGCATACCGGAAAACTTTCCGAGATTGTTATTCCCACAAAAGGAGACGATACCAACGAATCTTTTATTGCACCCATGGCAAAGGTTCTTGCCGTTGATGACAATGCCACAAATATTAAGGTAATTCAGGGTATCCTTGCAATGTATCAGATAAAGGTTGATACAGCCATGAGCGGAAAGGAATGTCTCGAGAAGGTTGCAAAGAACCATTACCATCTGATTCTTATGGATCAGATGATGCCCATTATGGACGGTATCGAGACTGCGGAGCAGATAAGAAGACTTCCTCAAAAAGACAAGAGGAATGTTCCCATTGTTGCTTTGACTGCAAATGCCATAAGAGGTTCGAGAGAGATGTTCCTGGAAAAAGGTTTCCAGGATTATCTTTCAAAACCCATGAATATCAATCTTCTTGAAAATATATTGATTAAATATCTTCCCGATGAATTTATTCATTTCGTAGACAAGGAAGATCCCAATTTGAAGGTAAGCAAAAACATTACCATTGCCGGTGTCGATACTCAGGCGGGTATCAAGAATTATAACAACAGCGTTTCCAGATACGTTCAGGTTCTTAAATATATTTATGATGACGGTGAAGCTCAGATTGAACGAATGGAAAGAATGATTAAAAACGAAGAATTCGAGCAGTATACATTCGAGACGCATGCTCTTAAAGGATTGGCTTTGGGCGTCGGTGCAAATGCTCTGGCTGAAAAGTCCAAAGATCTTGAGATGGCTGTAAGAGCGGGAGAGTATGAAAAGGTTAAGAAAGAAGCTCCGTCTCTTATTGAAGAATACAGAATGATTCTTGCCAATATAAAATTTGTGCTTGTTGACAACGGCATAGATCTCGGCAAAGAAGAAATTGAAGTTACCAAAGGCAGTATATCTTCCGAGGAAGAAAAGAAAGCTTTGCTCTCCTTGAAAGAAAGTCTTGAGATGCTTGACATGACCGAATCGGACAAGAAGATAACCGAATTGTTAAGCGTTCAGTCTACGGATGAAAAGAGAGAGAAATACAAAAAGATCAGAGCGGCCGTTAAAGAATTCGATTACGATGAAGCAATAATTATTGTGGACGGTATTTTGAAAGAAGGTTAAAAATGGGCATTGAAAGCGAAAAGAAAGGTATAGACGAAATGCTTAAGGAGTACAGGGAGGTTGTAACGGAGATTTCCAAATATCTTCCGTGGCTTCAGAGCAAGTCGGGAGAAAAACCGATGTCTTTATATACTCCCGAGGGAGCAGGCAATACAATTTCGATTCCCGTTTATGATTCAACTCTTTTATCATTTGTAAAGATGCTTGAAAAAACGGGCAGAATGAACAGAAATTATGATTATGTATATAAAAAATACAAGATTTATTCTACCGAAGACGAGATTAGTCTGATTCACAGAGCTGATTTAAAAGACATGGAGATGCTTTTTGCGATTCTTTCCAAATATGTTATTAAAGGAAGAACCAAAGGGGCGTACTGGAATGAAGCCATGGAAAACGGAGTGTTTTATGAAGTCGTCAAAAAGATGAAGGAACTTGTAGAATTCTGGACATTACCTATATAAAAAAAGACCTTGAAGGCCTTTTTTTATTTGTTTTTCTTTATGACTTTTCTTGTGTTTGTGTTCTTGTTATCGCTTTTCTTTTTATCCTTCAGCACATATTCGGAATTAAGAGTAACGACTCTTCCGAGCGATGTAACCTTAACGCTTTTAAGATCGCTTAAGAATTTTGAAAATCTGGTATATCCGTAATTTTCAAAATTAAATGAAGGATGAAGAGTTAAAAGCTTCTGATTAAGCTGTCCGGTGTTGCACGAATTCTTTTCGCAATCATTTAAAATATTGATAATATCGGTTTCGATTGCTTTAAGAGAAATTTCCGAATCCTTAAGAATTGCGGTAACCGTATTTTCTGTGAATTTAAGTTCGATATTTTTGAAATTCTCAAGGAATTTGGAGAATTTGGTATATCCGTAGTTTCTTATATCGAAAGCTGTGTCGTATTTTGTAATTCTCGAACCGAGTTCGCCGATATCCATTGCGCTTGAATTGATTCCGTTTTCCATAATGATTTTGCTGATAAGTGATTCAAGAGCGGGAAGAGGAGTAACGGCATCGGCTGAAACATTTTCCTCTGATGAGGTTTTGCCTTCTTCGTCGGTGTCTTCCTCATCGGATAACAAATCGATAAAGAAGAATCTTTCACAGGATACTCTGAAAGGTTCGGGAGTCTTTTGTTCGCCCATTCCGATTACGGTCATGCCGGATTCTCTTAATCTCATGGCAAGTCTTGTGAAATCAGAATCGCTTGTTGCAAGACAAAATCCGTTAACGCTGCCTGAATAAAGAATATCCATTGCATCGATAATCATCGCGGAATCGGTTGAATTCTTGCCGGTTGTGTAATTGTATTGCTGAACGGGATTGATAGAATGAGATAAAAGAGCGTGTTTCCAGCTTCTGTTGTTTGCCTTGGTCAAATCGCCGTAAAGTCTTTTGTACGTGATTGTACCGTATTTGGAAAGCTCTTCAATAATGATTTTAATATATTTCGACGAGATATTATCCGCATCGATAAGCAAAGCGAATTTCTTTTCTTCCATATTTTCCCCCTCTTTATAAAAATGAGCCGGCATTCAATCTGTTTCGAATCCGACTCCGAATCGTGCAGGAAAAGGGATTTGAACCCTCACGAAGTTGCCTTCACACGGACCTGAACCGTGCGCGTCTGCCGTTCCGCCACTCCTGCGATTTAAAAAATGAAAACTTTGTTTATCAACCTTCAATTATTTTATCGATGATGAGATAAAAAAGCAAGTATCTATTTTATGAAGGCTTATTAAAGTGTTTATGGTATAATTAATTAGGAAAATGTAAAAGATAACAGGAGAAGAAAATGGAAGACAATACACATCCCGAAATAGATGAAGTATCTGATGAGGAATTGGAGTATTTCGGTAAAAATTCCAAAAAAATGAATGAAATTGAAAGCAAAATGAAGGGAGAGGGCAATGGAATCAATTCTGCCTGCCTTATGTTTGCTTTATTTGCTGCAATTTTCTTAATTTTATGGTTGGCCATGCATCCGGTGCTTTCTTTTTTTTCAAATCCATACAGCGCCGGATACAATATAGGATACATTACCGTTTTAAGTTTTCAGGGATTAAGGCTAAAAGTTGAAGATTTTGCTCAGATTTTCAAATCCATGAATTTGGGGCTTTCCTTTATTGCAGGAATTGTTTCTGTTGTTTTGGGTACAAAAGGATTAAGACGAAACCTTGGAAGAGGAAAAGGCTTGGCAGGATTATGGATCGGATGGATAATATCGATTGCTTCGGTATTGATTATTATTTTTAAGATATTGCTTTTATACAGTAATTCAATTGACTTTTAAGGGTGAAAAAATAAAAAAATCAAAAAAAGAACCGTTCGATTTCGAACGGTTTTCTTAATGCGGGAAATGGGACTTGAACCCACACGTCGTTGCCAACACTAGATCCTTAGTCTAGCCTGTCTGCCAATTCCAGCATCCCCGCATGTCTTTTAGCGACTTAAATATATTATCAAACGATTGAAGGAATGTCAATAAAGAAAAATAGAAAAAATTAAATATTAAAAAAGGAATTGCGATTTTTTTTTAGAATAATAATTTTGGATAGGCTTTTTGGGGTAAACGAAAATGACAATCAGAGAAAGAATAGAAAAAGAAGAAAAAGAAATTCTCAGTCCATATGCCTGCCTCAGTATGAATTCAAAGGGCAGAAAACGAGAGGAAGAACCCTGCGACATCAGGCCGGTATTTCAAAGAGACAGAGACAGAATTCTTCACAGCAAGTCTTTCAGGAGGCTTAAGGATAAGACTCAGGTATTCCTGCTTCCCGAAGGAGACCATTACAGAACAAGACTTACTCATACCCTTGAAGTATCACAAAATGCCCGTACGATTGCCAAGGCATTAAGATTGAACGAAGATCTTGTTGAGGCCATAGCGCTCGGTCATGACCTGGGACATACTCCTTTTGGTCATTCAGGGGAAAGAATTTTAAATGAAATATGCCCGCATGGGTTTAAACATAATGAACAGAGCGTCAGAACGGTGGACATTCTTGAAAAAGATGGTCAGGGACTTAATTTGACATATGAAGTTCTGGACGGAATTTTGAATCATCAGACTTCCTGCATGCCATCGACGCTTGAAGGCAAAATCGTCAGACTTTCCGATAAGATTGCATATTTTCATCATGACATGGATGATGCCATCAGAGCAGGAATCCTTACTGAAGATGATGTTCCGATGGAAATAAGGAAAGTACTGGGATTTACGACAGGCGAAAGACTTGATCGTTTTATTCATGACATAGTTACGAATTCTTTGGGAAAAGACGATATAATAATGTCACCTCCCGTGGCTGAGAATATGGTTAAACTCAAAGAATTTATGTATGATTCCGTTTACAGGAATCCGGTTGCCAAAAAAGAGGAAGGCAGAGCCAAACTTCTTATAAGCAATCTTTACGATTATTATCTTGTTCACACCGAGGCTCTTCCCGACGAACTCAAAAAGCTGATGGAAAAGGGCGAGAGCGAGGAAAGAGTCGTTTGCGATCATATCGCCGGAATGACGGACAGATTTGCCATAGCAAAATTCGAAGAAATATATATACCGAAAGTTTGGTACGGTTGAGGTTGATTAATGTATTTTCCGCAGGAATTGATAGATCAGGTTCAACAGAATAACGATATTGTCGATGTAATAAACGAATACATTCCTTTGACCAAAAAAGGAGCCAATTACGTATGCCTTTGTCCGTTTCATCAGGACTCAAATCCTTCGCTTACGGTCAGCAGACAAAAGCAGCTGTTTAAATGCTTTGCCTGCGGAGAGGGCGGAAACGTAATCACTTTTCTTCAAAAATATGATGCGAAATCTTTTGTGGAAGCCGTACAGACCCTCGCAGACAGGGCAGGCATAAAACTTCCGGAAAATTATCAAAGCGAATATTCGAAAGAAAAGCAGGATCAGAAACAAAGGCTGATTGATTGCAATATTGAAGCTGCCAGATACTTTTATGCATTGTTAAGAAGCGATGACGGGAAGAAGGGCCTTGAATATTTCAAAAAAAGAGAGCTTTCTGACGAGACCATGAAGAAATTCGGACTCGGTTATTCGAATGTAAACGGAAAAGACTGTATAGCTTATCTTAAAAATCAGGGCTTTAAAGATAAAGAAATCATAGATGCCGGCATCGGAGTGTATGATGAGAGAAACGGTCTCAGGGCAAAATTCTGGAACAGAGTAATGTTTCCGATAAAGAATCAGGCCGGAAAAGTCATAGGATTCGGCGGAAGAGTTTTGGGAGAAGGAGAACCGAAATACTTAAACTCCCCCGAGACTCCCGTCTTCAATAAAAGCACCAATCTTTATGCATTTGATTTGGCAAAGGCTTCAAGGAGCACATATTTTATTCTATGTGAAGGATATATGGATGTTATAGCCCTCCATCAGGCGGGATTTAACATGGCAGTTGCATCACTTGGAACCGCTTTTACACCCGGACAGGCAAATATAATAAGAAGATATGTCAAAGACGTATATCTTTCCTACGATTCGGACGGACCCGGAGTAAAAGCTGCAATCAGAGCATCGAAGATATGTCGTGAATACGGACTTTCCTGTAAAGTAATTGACATGAGTCCCTACAAGGACCCGGATGAATTCATAAAAGCACTCGGAAGAGATGAATATCAAAAGAGAATAGATGAAGCAAAGAATGCATTTATCTTTGAAATCGGTGTTCTCAGAAAACAATATGATTCATCCGATCCTGATGCAAATACAAGATACGACAATGAAGTGGCAGCGCTTCTTGCCGAGATGAAAGACGAAGTTCAAAGAACGAATTATATAAAAGCATGCGCCAAAGAGATGGGAATCAGTGAGAGCACACTGTCGGACATGGTTGCAAAAGAGGCGGGAAAAGTCAGAAGATTTTCGGAACCGGTACATGAAAAATCCGGTATTCATGAAAAGAAAGACGATCCGAACATAAAGGCACAACAACTTATGTTAACCTACCTTGCTGAATATCCGTCCATTTATCCACAGCTTGAAAAGATTATTACTCCCGAAGATTTTACAGATGAAACCTGCAGGGAAGTAGCAGTCAGATTTTTTGAGGATATAAAGAACGGCAATGCTTCACCGGCCAGAATGGTAAGTATGTTTGAAGACGAAGAAATTCAAAACAAAGTTTCCGACATGTTTACCGGATACTTAAACGGTATTGAAGGCAGGGAAGAAAAAGAAGCTGCTTTGGTTGACATAATTTACAGAATAAAAGCAAATTCGCTTGAAGAAATGAAAAACAGCGGACAAAGCGTCGATCCTACGCTTTTTATGAAAAAGAAAAAAGAACTGATTGATATCAGAAGGATTAAAATACAAATACCCGATTAAGGAGAAAGACATGCCAAGAAAGAAAAAAACCGAAGTTGTTGAAGAAATTACTGAAACAGAGGAGGTAATCGAAGAAACAGAAGAAGCTTCGGAAGCCAAAGTCAATGAGCTTTTCGAAGAAAAACTCAAATCACTTTTGAAGCTTGCAAAAAAGAAAAAGAATATTCTCGATCCCGATGAAGTCGCAAAACATTTTGACGGCGTTACAATGGGAGAGGATGAATACGATAAACTCCAGGAGTTTATGGATGCCAACAATATTGATGTTTTCCGTCCCATGGAAGACGAAGATATGATTTCGGATGACGAACTTGGCATTATGATGGATGAAGCCAGTGTTGTCGAAGCCGAGATTGACATGGATATCGACAAGATTGATTTATCCGGCGAACTCGGAATTGATACAGACGATCCTGTAAGAATGTATCTTAAAGAGATTGGTAAAGTTCCCCTTCTTTCCGCAGATGAAGAAATCGAATTTGCAAAGAAGATGGAAATCGGTGAGGAAGCAAAGAGAAAACTTGCCGAAAAAGGTGACAATATTTCCGAGAAAGAAAGAAAATCACTTGAGAAGAAAATTAACGAAGGTGAAAACTCCAAGAAAAAACTTTCGGAAGCAAACCTTCGTCTTGTAGTATCAATTGCTAAAAGATATGTCGGAAGAGGACTTCTTTTCCTCGATCTTATTCAGGAAGGAAACCTTGGACTTATTAAAGCTGTCGAGAAATTTGACTACAGTAAGGGTTATAAATTTTCGACATATGCAACATGGTGGATAAGAC
>DFEM01000044.1 GCA_002369155.1 Lachnospiraceae bacterium UBA3802
GAGCGTCCCAGAGACACCATTCAGCCATTGAGAAGATAGAGAAGTTCTTTGTTTCACTGCCTTCATTTGTGAGAACTACCTGCTGAACTTCTCCGTCATAGTTCTGCGGAACGAAGAAAGTAACTTCGGCTTTGAGGTCATTCTTTTTGCCTGTGATGACAGTATAGCCCATACCGTGACGGCATTCGTACTCATCAAGTTCTGTCTTAACGGGTGACCATCCGGGATTCCATACTGTGCCGTTATCATTGATGTAGAAATAACGTCCGCCCATATCGATGGGAACGTTGTTGTAACGATAACGGGTAATTCTTCTGAGACGCGCATCTTTATAGAAAGAATAGCCACCTGCAGTATTCGAGATTAAAGAAAAGAACCCTTGTGTTCCGAGATAGTTAATCCAGGGATACGGAGTTCTGGGAGTAGTGATGACGTATTCTTTGTTGGCGTCATCGAAATAACCAAATTTCATACTGTAATCTCCTTAAAATGATTAAAATTTCATAGCCCGTCTGCTAACAGGCCTAAATAACATTATACTATATTTTCAGTGTTTTTAGCAATGATGTATCATTCCTCGTCAACCACTGTGTAAACTATCTCGTCGAAAAGTTCAACATAGTAGCTTACAAGAGACATCATGTATTCGAGATCCTCTTTCGATATTTCGAATTTCTTTGCTATATTTGCAAGATATTCCGCCTCTTTTTCATCAAATTCACCATCGGAATTAAGAATACCGATTGCTTCAAAAAGAATAATCTTTCTTTCCTTTTTACCGGTTATCTTTGCCAGTTCCTCGGTAAGTTCGTCGATTGATTTGTCAGACTCGCTCTTGGGTTCGATATTCATTTCATTAGCAAACTTGATTAGCATCTCTTTTTCGGTCTCGTCAAATTTGCCGTTTGCCTTTGCCGCTTGGACCGCAAGCTGTAAAAACAAATCTTTCTGCTCATCTTTAAGCATTTCCAAAAACACTGTAATCACCTGCCTTTTTTATGTTTTTTGCATTTTAACCGCATTTGATTTATTATATCATAACTTTGCCCTTTCATCATAGAGTACATTTGGCGTTTATCAACTTTTCTTGAATTTCTTTCTTTTTCCATTATAATGGAATTGTTGCGATAAGCGTTTTTGCGTTAATGATAATTTGCGGTTATACGAAAATCCGGTTTAAATCGTGACAAATGCCTGTTTTAGGGCTAATAAGAAAGGAAATAAACATGTATTATTCAAACATTATCGATTTGATTGGAAATACTCCTCTTCTTTCTTTAAAAGAAAGTACGGGATACAACATTTTTGCAAAAGCTGAATTTTTGAATCCGGGCGGTTCAATCAAAGACAGAATCGCAAAAAATATGATAGAAGTCGCTGAAAAAGAGGGAAAGCTTAAACCCGGCATGACAATCGTCGAGCCCACCAGCGGAAATACAGGAATCGGCCTTGCGCTTTGCGGTGTAAGAAAAGGATATAAAGTCATCATCGTAATGCCCGAGAACATGTCCGAAGAGCGAAAGAAAATCATCAAGGCTCTCGGTGCCGAACTTGTACTCACTCCTCCCGAATTAAGCGTGGACGGTGCCGTACAGGAAGCAACAAGAATTGCGGAATCTTCAGATGAGTACTTCGTACCCCAGCAGTTTAAAAACCCCGCAAACCCCGATATTCATTACAAAACCACAGCTGTTGAACTTTGCGAGCAGATTGGTCAGAAGATCGATATCTATATTTCAGGTATCGGCTCGGGCGGTACACTTCAGGGTGTGGCAAAATATCTCCTCGAAAAGAATCCCGACACAAGAATCGTAGCCGTTGAACCCAAGAACGTATCCGCATTGCTTGGCGACGAACCCGGACTTCACCAGATTCAGGGAATCGGCGACGGTTTCATCCCCGACATTCTCGATACCTCCATCATTACCGATATCGTTACCGTAACTGATGACGATGCGATTAATACAGCAAGAAGCCTTGCAAAGGTTCAGGGCCTTTTGGTCGGAACAAGTGCCGGTGCAAACGTATGGACAGCCATGAAGATGGCAGAAAAATACGGCAAGGACAAGGTTATCGCCACAGTCCTTCCCGACAGAGCGGAAAGATATTTTTCAACAGCACTTATTTAATAAAATTTTATTCAAATAAAAAATCCACGATTACTTTTTGCAATCGTGGATTTCTTTTTATCTTTAATTAAGATTAGTTGTTTGATGCAGGGATAATTGTTACTTTGGTTCCTTCATACGGTTCCTTTGAAAATGCAAGAATTGCTCTTACAATGGGAGGGAAGAATATTGAAAGAACACATATTCCGACATCTTTTCCGAATGCTTTGGGAAGCGAGAAATTGAGAATTCCCGCTGCAACATACATTAAAGGCGAAATAAGGAGCGATACTACAATTCCCAAATAAGGTATAAAGGTTAAAGGAATAAGTGCATAAGCTGCCATATAAACAATAAATACTACAATAGAAGTAGGTCTTGTCATTGATATTTCGCACATTGTGTACAAATTATAAAAAGGAATAATGGATTTCCATCCGGGTTCGCCTGCTTTTTCAAGCAATTTCCAGTTACAAATGATTATAAAGACTGTAATTGCCAATGAAATTAAACACATTATAATCATTATCAGGACAAAAACTCCGACTCCCACTGCTCCCATTATTCCGGCCATAGCATCTGCTGCTGCTTGTTGTGAACTGTTCATTAAAGAAATCTCCTTTTAAAAATAAAATATATTTTCATAACGAATGCCGGGCTCTTTAAGTCCGGCATTCGAAATAAACTGGTTTTAATAAACTCTGATCGGTTTATTTAATATCGTTTTCGTCGAAAATGTCTCCGCACTCAGGACAGAATTTAGGAGGATTCATGGGATCCTCGGGTTCCCATCCGCACTTGTCACATTTGTACAAGGGAGCACCTTCGGGCTTCTTCGAACCACAGTTGGAACAGAACTTGCCCTGGTTAACTGTACCGCATGAGCATGTCCAGCCTGCATCATCGGGTTTCTTTGATCCGCACTCTGCACAGAACTTACCGGTGTTGCCTTCCTTGCCGCATGAGCACTTCCATCCGAGAATGGGAGCTGCTGCCTGTGCCTGAGGCTGAGCCTGTGCCTGCTGCTGACCCATTGCATAAAGGTTAGCGGGGTTCATTCCGCCTGCTGCGTTCTGAGCCATGTTAAGTCCTGCAAATGCCATCATGGGGCCTGTAGACTCGTTTGCTGCTGCAGCTTCCATAGCGTTTGCTGTAGCTGTTGTCATACGAGCTGCTGCCATGTTTACATTTGTGTAAACAGCTGTATCCTGGAACTGTTTGATTCTTGCTTCGTCTTCTTCGGTAGCCTTTAATGTATTGAATGTTACATCAATGACTTCCATACCACGCATCTTGCTCCATTTGTCGGAAAGCTTTTCATTAAGCTTCTCAACAAGGATATCAGTCTTTGTGGTAATAGCTGAATATCTGATACCTACGCCGTAATCGGAAAGTGCACCGAGAGCGGGCTGAAGAGCTGTCATAAAGTCAGATCTCATGATGCTCTGAAGTTCTTTCTTATTGTAGGAATCGCCTGCAAAGTTTGCTGCGATGAATGTGTAGAAACGGATAGGATCCGAAATGTGGAATGTATATTCACCGTTTGCGATAAGTGAAATATCACCCTGGAATCCTGTTACCTGGTCTGCAATGAAGAAAGGTATAGGATTGCTTGTTCCCCAGAGGTTGTTTCTTACTTCAATGATATTGATGTAGTAAACTCTCTGTGTCTTGGGAATTTCCTGTCCGAATGCCCAACGCTTGCCGACTTCCTTGAATGTATCAACGACGCTCTGTCCAAACTTACCTGTTAAAAGTCCGCCGATGATTGAAGGTTCGGTAGATGCATCATATACGTACTGTCCGGGCTCTGCACAGAAATCTGCAACTTTGCCTTCGTCAATAATCAAAGCTGCCTGTCCGGCATTTACTTCAACGATTGATCCGCTACTGATTACGTTATCGTTACCTTTATTAACACCTTTTTGATTTCTTTTTTTACCTTTTACTGCAAGAACTCCGTCAGCGAATGCGTCACAGTAGAAGTACTCAAGATATTGATCTTCAACAGTATTTCTGGCTGATCCCATAAGGTTGCCAAACATGTTCTTTCCCGCTGCTTTGGCTTCCTGACCGATTTGTGAAGCTACTTGTTTAATAAATCCCATTAGATTTCCCTCCTGTAATAAATACGTCAGTTTTTTGACGATTTTCATTGTAGCATAAAAGGGTTTCAAAGTCCATAAAATTGACTTAAATCCCCTCCAAATATATAATAAATTAATCTAAACTCAACCGGTGGGAAAAATATGAAAAAAGAAATATCCCCTAAAAGCAAAATACTGCGAAAGATGATTATCGGAATAGCGGTTTATTGCGGTGCTTATCTGGTTACCACGATAATGCTTTTTTCTTTTTCTTCTTTTTTGAAATACGGAAACGCCATGATCGGAACATGCGCCTCCCTTATCGCCGGATTCGCCGCTTTTCTTACCATCACATCGGATGAGAAAAGCCTTCTTTTTTACAATCCCGAAGCTTTGTTTATAAAAAAGCCTTATTTCATACTGATAGTTATCGTCAGCGCTTACTGCCTGACTGTCGCGTTTAATTTTCTCTTTTCAAAAATTCCCTGGCATGTACTCGGAGATAAATATGTTGTCCAGGACAACGAGTCCTTTTACAGTATTCCTTTGTACTTAAGACTCATATCCTATGTAATAATCGGGCCCTTTGCCGAGGAAGTGCTCTTTCGCGGTGTAATTTTTTTCAGATTCAGAAAAGTCCTGCCGGTTTTGGCAGCCGCATTCGGAAGTGCTCTTTTCTTTGCAATCTATCACGGAAATCTGATGCAGGGTCTCTATGCATTCATAATGGGATTTGTAATCTGTATCATGATGGATTACGGCGGAAGTTTTATTTACGCCTATGTCTTTCATGTAACAGCAAACCTGATTTCGAACCTCAGTCAGGAATATGAATATATAAATAATGTAGTTTATTCGAAACCCGGAATCATACTTTCGATGGTATATCTTGTGGTTGCCATAATACTTTGTTATGTATTCAAAGACAGGTTGACTAAAAAAGACAAGGAATGTTGATAACTTTTGGTATTTACATAAAATTGTGGATAACTTTGTGTGAAAAGTGGATTTTTGCCCGTTTTAACCACATTTTTTATCAACATTGATTGTTGGGAAACTATATCACTAAACATACTTTCGTCGCAAATACGTTCGTTGACCGAACGGGTTAATATAGGAGGTAACACAACATGTGGGCTTATGATTCGGTTTTTTATCAAATTTATCCTTTGGGATTCTGCGGGGCTCCGTTTGAGAATGACGGCGTTCTGACATCAAGAATTCTTAAGGTGAATGACTGGATACCGCATATTAAAAAACTGGGAGCCAATGCAGTTTATTTCTCTCCCGTCTTCGAATCCGACACACACGGATACAATACGAGGGACTATACAAAGATTGACTGCAGACTCGGCACCAACAAAGATTTTGCAAAGGTTTGCAAGAATCTTCATAAAGAAGGAATAAAGGTCGTTCTCGACGGTGTATTCAATCATGTGGGCAGAGGATTCTTTGCTTTTCAGGATGTTTTAAAGAACAGAGAGAACTCTCCCTACGTAAACTGGTTTGCCAGAATCGATTTTAACGGCAATTCCAATTACAATGACGGCCTTTGGTATGAAGGCTGGGAAGGAAACTACGATCTGGTAAAGCTTAACCTTTATAACGACGACGTGGTTAACCACATTTTCTCGGCAATCGAGGGATGGATTAAGGAATTTGACATAGACGGTATAAGACTTGATGTGGCATATTGTCTCGACAAGGGCTTTTTAAACCGTTTAAGGGGCTTTTGCGATTCAAAGAAAGAGGATTTCTTCTTAGTCGGAGAAGTTCTTCACGGCGAATACGGCAGAATGTTAAACGAGATGAACATCCACTCTCTCACCAACTACCAGTGCTATAAGGGAATTCACTCGGCTTTCAACTCAAACAACATGTTTGAAATCGTTCATTCCCTTTTAAGACTCTTCGGACCCGAAGACTGGACCGTGGCAAGGGGCTCGCATCTTTTAAGCTTCGCTGACAACCACGATGTATCAAGAATCGCAACGCTTATTCAGAATCCAAACCACCTTCCGCTCGTCTACGCAATGGTATTCGGCATGCCCGGTATCCCCTGCGTATATTACGGCTCGGAATGGGGCGCTAAGGCTGACAAATCCGAAGGTGATCCGGCACTCAGAGCCTGCTTCGAAAAGCCCGAATGGAATGAGCTGACCGATTTCATTTCACATCTTGCAAAAGCCAAGAAAGAGAGCGAGGCCTTAAACTACGGTGGAATCCGTTCAGTCGTTCTCACCAACCGCCAGTGCATCTTCGAGCGAAAGAGCGAACACGAACGCGTCCTCGTTTGCATTAACTGCGATTCAAGCGATTACACGGCGCATTTTGATGCAGGATGCGGCAAGGCAGTCGATTTAATCACCGGCGAAGACTTCGACTTCGGCGGAGGCTCATTGCTTCCCGCTTATAGCGCTAAGTTCTTAAAATGTGAAAGATAGGGCGGGAGCGTGCCCGCGGTGTATCGTACGCACATCATTCTTTATTTCTGGCATAAAAAAATCCCTCGAGTAATCGAGGGATTTTTGCGTATGCCGATTTCGCCTTAACTGTTCATCCAATCGGAAATTGTGGAATAGCCGCCTGCACAGCAAAGGATGAGAGAGATAACTATAATGGCTATTACGATGACAAGGATTACCTTCCATACGGAAATAGGTGTCTTGCCGTATACCTTTCCGGTCTGTCCGTTTACCATAAACTGATAAACTTTATTGTTGTATTTAAATGATGAACACCAGATGGGTAACATCAAATACTTGTATGTGATCTTGCTGAATGTTGTCGATACCTTTACGTCCGAAGCACGATCTGCGTGATTATCGGAGATAATCTTTGATGAGATTTTGCTCTTTAATTTGCCTGAGATTGAAGCTTTAGCCTTCTCCCACGCTGACTTAAGGCCTACAGAATATCTTTCTGCTGCAAATCCTGCTACGTATTCGGGCTTGTAGGGAACATTCTTGGCTGTTTCAAAAGGTTCAAGACCTTTTAACATTGCACTGTCATGTCTTTCGGTACCAAGTACAAGCTCATCATCAATGAAGAGCTGATATGTACCGGAAGTACGATGCCAATCCGTAACGGTTCTGTGCTGTGTCTTTCCGTCGGAATCCGTATAGGACTCGTCACGGTCTATACCGTATTTTCCGGAATATCTTGAAAATGTATCTGTATCAAATGTCCAGTAAGGAAGATAGATTCCCGTAAATGCATCCGGCTGTGCGGACTGCTTTGCAAGCTTGGGACAGAAAAACTTGTTTCCGATCCACTTCTTGAAGTTTTCACTCGCCTGCTCGTTTGAAACTGAGAAAGGAACAACTCCGCCCGGAGCAAGTGTCTTCTCGTCATTTGCTTCCATAACCTGATTGGATCCGCAGTACGGACATTCATTTGCCACTTCAAGCGCATCGTAAATAGTCTCTGCGCCGCAGCTCTTACATATAATCTGCTTTTTCTCTGCTCCCCAGTTGCAGTTTTCCGTTTTTTCGGCAGATTCAAAATCAAGTTCCGCTGCAGTTGCATTTGCATCCTGAACTATTTCTTCTTCATATCCGCAGAAAGGACATGCCATTGCGCCGATATTGGGATCGAAATCCATGACTCCCGCGCACTTAGGGCATTTTTTGTCGGTTTCTTTTAAAGTCGATGCCTTCGAAACCATGGTAGCATCATTCATTTCTTCCATTTTACACACCTTTACCCTTTTTCAAATTTTGTATAACCCATACGCATAAATTATAATCAAAATCGGCATTTTGAGCAATAATATTTACAAAAAAGAGCACCCCGAAATCTAGACTTTCTTAAGCAAAAGTTCCACCGTAAATCCGTTGTCGTTGTAATACTCCATGCCGCCTTTTTGCATCTCCATATATCTTTTTACAAGATACATTCCAAGACCGTATCCGGTGCTTTGTTTTGAGTTGCTTCCTCTGTAATATTTTTGGGCAATAAGCGGGAGGTCTTCTTCTTTTACACCCTTTCCGCTGTCTTTAATGGTAATCTTTACGAAATTCTCTTTATTGATTCCGTCTGCAGAAAGTAAGGAGCACTCGGAAAATCTGACTCTTATATCCGTATGAGCGTATTTGTGCGAATTGCCTACGACATTGTCGATAACCTGTTCCATGCGAAGACTGTCAAGATAGATAATGCAGGGCGGTACTTCATTTTCGATAATGATGTGTCCGTAGTTTTTAAGATTGTCAAAAAAGCTTCTGATAATTCTTGAATCCGTTTCAATCGGATTGACCTCGAGCTTGTCGATATCTTCGAGCGTCGAATGCATGAGGTTAGACATAAGGGAACTTATTAAATCCGCTTTCTGATTGATGGTGGAGACTTTTTCGAGTGTGTATTCGATATCTTTTATTTCCTCGTCTTCGACTGTTTTTACAATATTTTCAGTCTCTGTTTCCGATTCGGTATTTTCTGTTTTGTTTTCGACATCACGTTCGTCGCTTTCGATTTTTTCAAGTCTTTTTCTGGCTTTTGCATCAAGCACTTCGCATGCGACTTTAATAACGGAAATCGGCGTCTTGATATCGTGGCCAAGATCCGTTACCATTTCTTTTCTCGCTCTCTCGGCTTCAATTTCCCTGAGGCGCGAATCTTTTAATTCTTCCCTCATCTGGTCGAAAGCTTCTACGAAATTGCCGAAGAAATTGTTTTTATGAATGGGGAGTTCGACGTCAAGATTGCCCTTCGCTATTTCTTCCGAAAACTTCGTAAGTTCACCGACGTGTTTTATGAATGAACGATAAAAAAGAAACAGCATGATATAGCCGCAAATTAACATTATTACCCAAAGATATATGCCGCCTCCGAAATATGCTCTCTTTGCCCTGTCCAATTCTTCTTTATTGTCATCCCATGCCACTTTGCCGACATATTCGCCGTTAACGTGAAGGTCCAAAACAAGCGCATTGTTTACATACATTTTTGATAATTCTTCATCTTCTATTTTGGTGGAAAGAATTATATGGCATTTGTATTTTTTCTCAACCTTTTCTTCCGACTCACCTTTTTCGAGATCTTGCTGTACAAGATGAAGCTTATCGTTATATTCAACTATATCTCTGCCGGCAGACTTGTTTTCATTATTGAAAATAATAAACACAGCCAGTGCAAGGCCCATAATGAATGTGAAAAGAATGCCGATTCTGATTAACTGTTTCATCGAAATGTCCCGTCAAAAAATTTTTCTGTTTGCTGTTTGATAAAATGCTTATTTCTGATTATGTCGTTTGCGGCATTTTTATTTTATCTCGAGGTAATATCCCGTGCCCCAAACCGTCTTGATAAGCTCAGGTTCATTGGGATTATCTTCAAGTTTTTCCCTTAACTTACGGATATGAACATTAAGCGTACTGTCCGAAAAGAAAGTATCTCCCCATACTTCATCGAAGAGAACTTCTTTTTTTACAATTGTATTTTTGTGTCTGTATAGACATTCAAGAAGCGCAAATTCCTTGGCTTTTAATGTTACGCGTTTTCCTTTGTATACGGCAGAAAGCGTTGAATTATCAAGCGTTAAAATTTCTTCTTTCGTTTCTTTCTCAAAGAAATTCTCGCCTTTTGAATTCGTCATCTCGAGTCTTTTTAAATTCACTTTTACCTTCGCCAAAAGAACCGAGAGATTATAAGGCTTTTTGACATAATCGTCTCCGCCGACCGAAAGCGCCACAAGCACATCATCATCGCTTTGTCTCGCACTTATAAAAAGGATCGGAAGCTGCATTTCTTCTCTTATTTTTTTGCACACTTCGAATCCCGTTCCGTCACCCAGATTTATATCAAGCAGTATGAGGTCCACATCGTTTTTCGAAAGAAAATCAAAGCACTCTGCCTTACTCTCAACCACGGCCGTGGAAACCTCAAACATATTAAAATATTCCGATGTCATCTGAGACAGTTCTTTTTCATCATCTACTATTAAGCAATTGTAATGCATAGTAACCTCTTTATATCATTTTGTTAAAATATTCTTCAGTAACCTGTAACTGATTTTTTAATATTTCTTTCCACATATGTGCGTGGATTTCACCGCTGCCTCGCGAAACCTTCGTTCTTTTAATTGTGCCATCCGGCATCTTCTTTCTGTAAAAAAAATGATCTGTACTTTTATAGCACTCCCAACCATCCGCATCACAGAATCTTTTCAGATCTTTCCATTTCGGCATACAATATCCTCCATAACAGATTCCGTGTCCAATGTGAGTGCCTTGAAAACATAAGGGATATGTGACTGTCTGTTGGGAGCCTTGCTCCAGTATGCGTAATCGGAATAAAATTCCTCGGCATATTCTTTAATGTATTCTGCCAGCCTTCTTACTGCTGCTTTCTCATTTTCCTCATTAACAACTATATCAAGATCTACTGCGCTTAATGTTACAGATCCGTCTTTTTCCTTGAATTTTTTTGCATTGAAATGATAACCGGACAGCATGGCATTAATTGTTTCCACACTGAAGATAGCCACATTGTCATGAGTTCTTTTTATATATGCAGGTCTTTCATGCGCCACATTATCAAGTGTAATCGACCAGTTTTTGCGTACATCCGTTGCATTTAATAAATCCATAATATAACCTCTCTTCAAAACACTAGTTAACTATGTTCCTGATTTAATTATACGTACAAAGTGTACACTTTGTCAACAATGTACGCTGTCTTTTCCGTGATATAAACATACGCCCGAAGACAAAAGTCCGCGAGCGTATATAAGCGTTTATTCTTCCGTAATCATCTTTACGGGTTCGAGTTTTTTGATTCGTTTTCCGTTGATGTACGAAACAAGAACCGCTACACCAAGGATAACTGCAAATACCAGTATGTAAGCAATCAGAGAAATATCAAACTTGACTTTCTTAAATCCGAAGATTGCAAACATAAGAAGAATTACCTTGTCGCCAAAGAATGTGACTGCGATAAGCCCGAGAACTATTCCTATCAGTATGGAAGGAATATTCGAAAGGATTATCTGAAGGATCAAATCATTGGATGAAAATCCAAGGGCTTTTGACACGCCAAGATTCCTCCACTCTTTGGTAATCTTTGCTCTGACAAGCAATGCTTCCGCCAAGGCTACAATAAATGCCGTTACAATCATGATAATTGCAAGTATTATACGCATGGATATTTTAAGCATTGTCATGAGACCGCCTGTTGAAGCAACCACATCGTCAACTTCCGTATCGGGATATATATCATTAAACTCTTTTTTGAAATCCTCGAAAGAATAACCCTTCTTAAATTCAACATTTATCGAAGATATCCTGATGTTTCCGCCGATTCTTTCAAAGCCGTCCATCGTCATATATCCCATCATGCCCATGTTGTTAAAGGTCTGCAAATAACCGGTAACAATATATGAATTTTTTTCTTCACCGTTTTTTACGGTAATCGTATCTCCGATGGAAACATTCATGTCACTCGCAAGTTTGGTTCCGAGAGCTACCTCATTCTCGTGCTTTGGCCATCTCCCCTCGACAATCATATCCTCACGCATTGCAGAAGTGTCTGATATTATTCTGGTGGTAACAGATTTGGTTTTACTGCCTGCCTGAAATTCCGTTCCGTAATAAATATCTCTGTATGTTTTCTCAACCGATTCAAAGGATTTGATGGTGTTTTCCATGCTTTCATCGCCCGTTGTTACGGCATGAGGCATATCCAGTCCTGAAATTCTTAAAAGTGCATCAACATCCTTTCCGAGGTTTTCATACATTCCGAATCCCATGGCTGCCGAAAAAGCCAGAATCGCCATAATGAGGATGACACCGATCTGAGCTTTGAATTTGCCAAAGGTATCTTTAAGCGCGATTGTTACAGGAATTGAAAACGAAGTCTTGTCAAACGGAAAGAGGTTTTTCTTGAAATTGTGATTGTTGATTCCGCCTCTTAACGCTTCAAGTACGGTCGTTTTTTTGTACTCTCTTCCGACAAAGAGTGTAAATGCCGCAATAATAAAGCATATACCCAAGACCACTCCGATTAACACGGCAATATCCGGTTTTTGATTCCACGAAAGGCCCAAAAGATAAAGAATGATAAATCCGATTTTTCCCTGAAGCAGTGCTCCCAACGAAACTCCTGCAACACTTCCGATCCCGGATACCGTAAGAAGCTGAACCAAAAGTATCGAAATCATCTCCCTCACGGTATAACCGCTCGCTTCCATGATACCCGTATTTTTCATGTTGTTGAGAATAAAATTCTTTATCGAGAAATCTATGACAACAAGTGATATTACAAGAATTATCAGGCCGAAAACAAGAATAATACTGATAAATATATAAGGCAAAATCATGTTGGCAACCTTCATCATACCGCTCGGAATAAAGTTAAGGCTGATTGACATTTCATAATCCGGATGAACATTTTTGTATGCGTGATACCAGTTGTTAAATTCATTGTAAATATCTTCACTTATTTCTTCGTCAGACTTATGCTTTTTAACGGCCTTGTCGGATAACTGTATGTTATATGTCTTGCAGCTTGATACATAATATGTATTTTCAAAACGGATCTGTTCATACATCTTATCCGATACAAAACATTTGTAGACACTGAAGTTCATCGGAGAGCATATGATACAATCCTCGTTGTATCCGGCAACTCTGAACTCATACACATTCTCGCCTATTTTGATTTCCATCTTATCTCCGACGGAATATGTCGGCGAAAGAGAAATGGGAAGTACTATGTCATTGCCGGATAGAGAAGACATATCCAGGCTTGCTGTCTGAATTGTTCTTTCATCCTCATATGAGAAAAAATAGAAAGCATAATTGCCCCAGTTTTCGCTCCCGATTTTACGGTATTTGGTAGATGAAGAATCCAGGTATCTGTCGACTTCCATATCCCTGATATATTCGTTGCCTTGAATAATTTCATCTAATTTAAAATCAGAAAGTTCTTCGTCACTTTTCATGACAACAATATCAGCGCCGTTTATCTTTTCTTTGTTGGTATCCAAAACCCTGTTCGTTCCGGTCAAAAGATTAAGACATATGAAAATCATAAAAGAAGCAAGAAATGTCATGGCAAGAAATGTAATCATATCGCCTTTTTGCTTCTTCATATTGTTTTTGGCAATAAAGAAATAACGATACATTTTACCACCCCATATTCTGAAGGAAGATCTTTAATCTGTTATGTCTCTCCCTCGCTTCTTCGACACGGGGATTGCCTTCATCCTTGTAATTGCCCAGGTATTCTCCAAGATAAATCTCATCGGAAATCACACCGTCTGCAAGATAGATAATTCTGTTTCCTCTCTCTGCGGCCTTGAATGTATGCGTAACCATTACAATGCTCTGACCTGTTGCATTAAGATCCGACAAAATGTCGAGAACATTATCCGTATTCTGCGAGTTAAGCGCACCTGTAGGCTCGTCTGCAAAAAGAACTTCGGGGGAATTGATGACACCTCTTACAACTGCTACTCTCTGCTGCTGACCACCCGAAAGCTGTGCCGGGAATTTACGAAAATCCCTCTCCGTCATTTCAACCTTTTCAAGAAGATTTTTCGCTCTTGCAGTCAGAGATTTTCTGTCAGTGTTCTTCAACAACCCGCATACGAGAATGTTGTCGAGTGCGCTCATGCTGTCGTTTAGATAATTCTGCTGGAATACGAATCCGACATGATCTCTTCTGAATCTTGCAAGTTTATCGTTATTGTATTGAGAAATCTCAATGTCGGAAATCTCATCGGGCTTTTTATTATTATCATTTACATGGTAAGTAACCGTACCGATACTGGGACGATCCATTCCCGAGAGCGCATAAAGAAGCGTACTTTTTCCCGAACCTGAATTGCCCATGATGACCGTAAAATCACCTTTGTAAATCGAGAGATTAAGATTCTTTAATACATGCT
>DFEM01000102.1 GCA_002369155.1 Lachnospiraceae bacterium UBA3802
TTTTTTCTCGGCAAGTTTTGTGACGGTAATTATTACAAACAAAGCGAATGCGACGTCGATATAGGCCTGATAAAATCCCATGCACATAATGAAAGCGATGCTTCCGAGAATATATCCGTAAAGTTTGTCTTTTTCGTAAAACCATACGCCGATCACGGATAAGAAAAGGGCAATGGTATAAACATCCATCCACGGTAAGAATCCCGCAACGGATGAAATCAAAGTATTGTTGCAGATAAGAAGTCCTCCAAGCAGAATGAGCATAAGAGGATTTTCGATTTTTAATATTTCAGAAACAAAATATATGCTTGCCGTAATAAAAAACAGGGATAAGATTCCGATAAACCAGGGATTGGAAATACAGCCTCTCATCACCATTACGAGAGGATGCATAAAACGACCGAGCGAACGCTGGAAAAGAATGTCGTCCTGAAATACTTCAATCAAAGCGTCGCAGGTATACAGATTGTTCATGAATCTGTATCCGTGAGTTATTGTCCAGATGATAATTGCCGAAACGGATACATATAAGATTTTGCTTTTTTGTTCTTTGCTCATCTTAACTTCCCTGAACCTGATTATTGTCTAAATTCAAACACCCTAAAAATATCATAAAATACGTATTTTTACAAGTTGAGGCGTCGGCTTGTTTCTTATTAATAATTGAATTCGAAACTAAAGTGATGTAAAATGTTATGGAATATGGGTTGAAAGAGGGTATTCGATATGTCATTACAAGCTGAAATGATCCAGAAACAATTACTCGAAGCCAATATGGAAGAGGGTCTGGATTATATATCCAATAAAATTTTCAATAAAACATTAAAAGAGTGTACCAACGAGGAAGCTTATTACGTAATACTTCTTTTCACAAAAGATTTAACCAATGTAACGGATCGAATCAACGGCGAAAAGAAAGTATATTATATTTCCGCGGAATTTTTAATCGGAAGACTTCTTGCGAACAATCTTATCAATCTCGGTATATATGATAAGGTCAGCGAAGTACTTAAAAAGAACGGCAAAGACATTGCACTTCTTGAAGAAGTTGAACCCGAACCGTCACTTGGAAACGGCGGCCTCGGAAGACTTGCCGCATGCTTTATGGATTCGATTGCAACACTCGGACTTCCCGGTGCGGGCATCGGACTTAATTATCATTTCGGACTTTTCAAACAGGAGTTTCGCGATAATCTGCAGTGTGCGGAAAAGAACGACTGGATTGAAGATATTTCATGGCTCAGAAAGACGGATACATCATTCACTGTTGAATTCGGTGACTGTTCAGTTAAGTCAAGACTTTATGATATTGATGTCATCGGTTATGAAAACGGCGTAAACAAACTTCATCTTTTCGATCTTGAAAGCGTTGACGAAAAGCTTGTCAAGAAGGGCATCACATTTGACAAAGAAGCCATCGAAAAGAACTTAACACTTTTCTTATATCCCGATGATTCGGACGAAGCGGGCAATCTTCTTAGAATTTACCAGCAGTATTTCATGTGCTCAAATGCCGCACAGTTTATTCTTTATGAGTTAAGAGAGAGAAAATACGATCTTCGTCATATGTATGATTTCTGTGCGATTCAGATTAACGATACGCATCCCACATTAATCATTCCCGAGCTTATCAGAATCATGACAAGCGAAAAAGGAATCGGAATCGACGAAGCTATTGATATCGTATCCAAAACATGCGCATACACCAACCACACAATCCTCGCGGAAGCGCTTGAGAAGTGGCCGCTTAAATATCTTGAAAAAGTTGTGCCCGACCTTGTTCCCATCATCAAGGAACTTGATAAGAGAGCCAAAGCCAAATATAAGGATCCCAAGGTTGCCATTATCGACAAAGACAACAGAGTACATATGGCTCACATCTGTATTCATTACGGTTTCTCGATTAACGGTGTTGCGGCAATTCATACGGATATTTTAAAGAATACCGAGCTTAATGCTTTTTATAAGATTTATCCCGAGAAATTCAACAACAAGACCAACGGAATCACATTCAGAAGATGGCTCCTTTCATGCAACCCCGAACTTACGCAATTTATCGATTCCCATATCGGTACGGGATATAAAAAAGATGCGAATGAACTCGAAAAACTTTTGAAGTTTAATAACGATGAAAAGGCATTAAAAGAACTCGAAGACATCAAGCATAAAAAGAAAGTCGCTTTTGCTTCTTTTGTAAAAGAAAAAGAGGGTGTAGAAATCAATCCCGATTCCATTTTTGACATCCAGGCAAAGAGACTTCACGAATACAAGAGACAGCAGATGAATGCTCTTTACATCATTCACAAGTATCTTGAAATCAAAGGCGGAAAGAAACCCAAACGTCCGATTACTTTTATCTTCGGAGCGAAGGCTGCACCCGCTTACGTAATTGCTCAGGATATCATTCATCTTATTCTTGTTCTCGAAGAGATTATCAACAACGATCCCGATGTAAACAAGTACATGAAGGTCGTTATGCTTGAGAATTACAACGTAAGTTATGCGGAAAAACTTATTCCCGCTTGTGACATATCCGAACAGATTTCTCTTGCAAGCAAAGAGGCATCGGGTACCGGCAACATGAAGTTTATGTTAAACGGTGCGGTTACACTCGGCACGGCAGACGGTGCAAATGTTGAAATCGGCGAACTCGTCGGCAAAGAAAACATTTACGAATTTGGCGTATCAAGCGACGAAGTCATTGAGCATTACGCAAAAGCTGATTATGTTTCAAAGGATTATTACAAGAAATCAAAAGTCATTAAAGAGGCAGTTGATTTCATAACATCCAAGGAAGCTTTAAAGGTCGGACATAAAGAAAATCTTGAGCGTCTTTACAATGAACTTTTAAACAAAGACTGGTTCATGACTTTGATTGATTTGGAAGAATACATTGAAGTCAAAGACAGAATGCTTGATGATTATGAGGACAGAGAGAAGTGGAGAAAGATGATGCTTACAAACATCGCCAAGGCCGGCTTCTTCTCATCCGATCGAACAATCGAAGAGTACAACCGTGACATATGGAAACTCTTCCCCAAAAAAGATATTAAAGTTTCTATTTTCGGTTAAAGGAAATTGAATGATTTAAATAATCGGATTATTTAAAGATATGAGAAAAAGCGGAATTTTAACGGCTGTGTTCAGCCTTCCAAACGAATACGGAATCGGATGCTTCTCAAAGGAGGCTTATGATTTTGTTGACTTTTTGGTCGAATCCGGACAGAAATTCTGGCAGATTCTTCCGCTTGGTCCTACAGGCTACGGAGACTCTCCTTATCAGTCGTTCTCCACATTCGCAGGCAATCCTTATTACATCGATTTGCAGGAATTCATCGACAACGGCTGGCTTACCAAAGAAGAGTGCCATGAAGCGTATGAGGAATACTACGAATCAAATGAGTGGTATAAGAGGGCAAGCGAAGACGAAAAGAACAATTACGTTGATTACGAAGCTCATTATTATGCAAGATTTTCACTTTTAAGACGTGCATACGAAAGAAGTTATATTGATTCGGATGAAGGCTATGCAAAGTTTATTCTTGAAGAATCCTACTGGCTTAACGATTATGCACTTTATATGGCAATTAAAGACGATAAAAGAGGAGCTTCCATATACGATTGGGAGCCCGAACTTCGTTTAAGAAAAAAGAGTGCGATCGAAAAGGCAAAAAAGGAACTTGCTCCGCATATCGGATTTTATAAATTCTTACAGTATTTCTTTAAAAAGCAATGGCTTTCCTTAAAGAAATATGCCAATGAAAAAGGCATAGATATTATCGGAGACATTCCCATCTATGTGGCATCCGACTCGGCTGACACATGGTCCAATCCCGAACTTTTCATATTTGACAAGGATTTAAGACCGAGGGGTGTTGCAGGCTGCCCTCCCGATTATTTTTCGGCAACGGGTCAGTTATGGGGCAATCCTCTCTACGATTGGGAATATCATAAGAACAATGATTTTTCATGGTGGATTCAAAGACTAAAAAAATGTTTTGAACTTTACGATGTTGTAAGAATCGATCATTTCAGGGCATTTGATGAATATTATTTCATTCCTTTCGGGGATTTGACTGCAGAGTACGGACATTGGGAACCCGGTCCCGGTTATGATTTGTTTAAGAAGATAAATCAGGAACTCTCAAAGCCGCGTATTATTGCGGAAGATTTGGGATTTTTGACACCCACCGTTTTAAAACTTGTAAAGAAAACAGGTTATCCCGGAATGAAGGTTCTCGAGTTTGCATTTGACTCGGGCGAGGATAATGATTATCTTCCTCACAACTTTGACAAAAACTGCGTGGTTTATACGGGAACGCATGACAATGATACCGTAAAAGGCTGGTATAAAACCATAAAACGCGTTGACAAGGCGCATATTAAAGAGTATCTTTGCGTAAAGAATGCAAAGAATTTAAGCAGGGATTTGATAAGACTTGCGGAAAGTTCTGTAGCAGATACCTGTATCATCCCGATTCAGGATGTATTTTCACTCGATTCAAGCGCACGTATCAATACACCGTCCACTCTCGGAAACAACTGGAAGTGGCGTCTTCTTCCTTCTTATCTTGAAAGCGAAAAGAGAAAAGAAGCGGCCGGTTATCTTAAAAGACTTGCCGAAACTTACGGCAGAATCTGATACTTAAATTTAATCGGTTGACAAAAAATGAAGTGAAAGCGGATAATAATCTTTGCGTTTAATGTACAATTTGCCCGTTGGGCTTTAAATAAGGAGGCTTTTTAGCTATGAAAGAAAAAGTTGTTTTGGCTTACTCCGGAGGTCTTGACACCACCGCGATTATCCCCTGGTTAAAGGAAAATTTTGATTATGAAGTAATCTGCTGCTGTATCGACTGCGGTCAGGGCAGCGAACTTGACGGACTTGAGGAAAGAGCAAAGCTCTCAGGTGCCGAGAAACTTTATATTGAAGATGTAACAGATGAATTCTGTGATGAATATATCGTTCCCTGCGTATGGGCACATGCAGTATATGAGAACAAATATCTTCTCGGTACTTCAATGGCGCGTCCCGTAATTGCAAAGAAACTTGTAGAAATCGCAAGAAAAGAAGGCGCTACAGCAATTTGCCACGGCGCTACAGGCAAGGGTAACGACCAGATCAGATTTGAACTCGGAATCAAAGCACTTGCTCCCGACTTAAAGATTATCGCAGCTTGGAGAAACGACAAGTGGACACTTGATTCAAGAGAGTCTGAAATTGAATACTGCCATCAGCATGGAATCGATCTTCCTTTCTCGGCTGACAACTCTTATTCAAGAGACAGAAACTTATGGCACATTTCTCATGAAGGTCTTGAACTCGAAGATCCTGCAAATGAGCCCAACTATGATCACCTTCTTGTACTCGGAGTAAGACCTGAAAAGGCTCCCGATGAAGGCGAATATGTTTCACTTTCATTTGAAAAAGGTGTTCCCGTAGCAATCAACGGTGAGAAGAAGAAAGTATCCGATATCATTCGTGATTTGAATAAGCTTGGCGGAAAGCACGGCATCGGTATCATCGATATCGTGGAAAACCGTGTAGTAGGCATGAAGTCACGTGGTGTATATGAAACACCCGGAGGAACAATTCTTTACGAAGCACATCAGCAGCTTGAAGAATTAATTCTCGATCGTGACATCTACAGAGAGAAGCAGGAAATGGGCAACAAGTTTGCTCAGATTGTATACGAAGGAAAATGGTTCTCACCTTTAAGAGAAGCTTGCCAGGCATTCCTTGAGAAATCTCAGGAGCAGGTAACAGGTGAAGTTAAGATGAAGCTTTACAAAGGCAATATCATCAAGGCAGGCACCACATCTCCTTATTCACTTTACGATGAAGATATTGCTTCATTTACAACAGGCGATCTTTACAATCATCATGATGCCGAAGGTTTCATCAACCTCTTCGGACTTTCAACAAAGGTTCGTGCTATGAAGGCACAGGCCAGAGAAAAGAAAAACTAATTAATTGCAACACCCGTAAGGAGCAGGAATGAAAGGTATTTGGTTGATCATCATAATATATTTGGTGGCTGTCAATTTTTTAGGATTGATTCTTATGGGTGTTGATAAATCCAGAGCAAAACGAAGAAAATGGAGAATTCCCGAAGCGACATTGTTTTTGGTAGCCGTTATCGGAGGGGCGCTCGGATCAACAGCGGGTATGTATATTTTCAGGCATAAGACCAAGCATTGGTATTTTGTAATTGGTATGCCTGCAATATTGGTAATACACTTAATAGCGGCTGCGATTTTATACTTTGCACCATTAAATTTAATTTTTTTGTAAAATTGCCAATAAAAAAGGGAAACTGTAACGTATAAAGAGTGTTAGTTAATTTAAAAATGTTAAATGGAGGAATTTTTCATGAATGAAAACAAATCCGGTCTTTGTACCGCGGCAATGGTTTTTGGTATCATATCCGTTGCTACATGCCTTTTACTTAACCTTGGTTTCTTACCCGGCGTTCTTGGACTTATCTTTTCGATAATTTGTCTTGCCAAGAAGAAAGAGCCCAAAGGAAGAGCTAAAGCAGGTCTTATTACTTCGATTATCGGTCTTATTGTAGGCGGTATCGGAATGATAATTGCCGTTGTTCTTATTGTAACAAGCGGAATCTTGGTAGGCGGTGCGTTGGGCGCTGTTACAGCTGCTGCAAACGAGTTAGCAAGCGGAGATATCGATTCCGATGAATTTGTCAATATTATCAACAATCTTGATGATGTTGATACTACCGGTGATGATTATAACTTTGATGAACTTTTGAACGGACCCGATTATCCCGATAATTTACCTGACGGTGACTTCAATGTTAATCCCGATGACTACCAGGATTATTTAAGCATCTTCGACGGAACGGATTACGAGGATTGGTTCTCATATGATGAAAACGGAAATCCCGTTGTGACAATTCCCGACAGCAATTCCGGCAGCGGTTCATCAGGCAACTACGATGATAGCGGAATGGTTATAGGATCCACATATTTTGAGGATTTGGAAGATTACGGATTCACATATGCTCACGGTGATGATACATATGCTTGTTACACAAACAAGAACGGAGCTGAAATAGAATTCCCCGGATATGTAAAAGATTATAAGGCTTTCGGAAGCACAAAATTCGAAGCATATGACAATTACATCACCCAGCTCGGTGTAAAGGATTATTCCGAAGATTCAGGATTCTATTATGACACCAAGTTATATGATGATATAAGTGATGAGTGGGAATATGCATATGCAGATCGTATTACCGATTACGGTAATTATCAGAATTACGAGATTTGGATATTCGCATTTAACGAAGTTAATGACGATATGGTAATTCTTATCTGCAGACCTACAGATGAAAATTTCGATAAAGACTTTGATGAATGTATTAAAGTATTGAAATACATGCATCCACAATAATCAAAAAGAATATTCTTTGACAAAAGGCCGCATTAAGTCGGCCTTTTGTTGAAGATAAAACAAAACATGGGTTGGGGGATAAAATGCACATTGCGGTGATGGATGACAATATAGCTGACAGAAAACAGTTGGAGAGGCTTCTCGACAGGGAATCCGACAGAAGGATTCATACTACGGGGAACCTCTATATTGATTCGTTCGGAGCAGTTGATTCTCTTTTTATTGCACCCAAACAATACGAGTTTTTCATGGTAGATATTGCGAATAATCCCGGGGAATGCGTAAACATATCGAAGAAACTTCGTGAAATCGGGATAAAAGTTCCGGTTTGCATTTTAAGAAACCAAAACGAGTTTTCGGATTGCAAAGATCTTCCTGATGATGTCCTTTTTTTGGAAAAGCCCATTAAAGTTGCAGAACTGACCGAAACCATCGATAAAGTCATTGCTTTATGGGAAGAAAAGAAAGACGCATACAAGATTCCCGATACGTCAGATGACATACCTGAGGCCAAAAAGAACATTTTCAGAAGGATTTTTGAATACTTTTACTGATTTTATTTTTTTTATGTGCTATAATAACTCGGTTTTTAGAGTTTTACGGAGAGAAAATATGAGTGACTGGAAAGTCAGAGAGATGACAATTGAAGATTACGAAGGTGTCAAAAAACTTTGGCTTTCAATCAAAGGATTTGCGATAAGAAGCATTGACGATTCATATGAAGGCGTTGAAAAGTTCCTTAAA
>DFEM01000175.1 GCA_002369155.1 Lachnospiraceae bacterium UBA3802
AAGGATCGTTGGTCAATATAAACAAAACACCGTCTTCATACTGATAAGCCAATATACCGTATTTTTCTGCCAAAGGACGCGGTATCATTTCCACCGCGTTGATATCAAATGTCAAATCCGAAATATTGACCAGACGATATTGAAGTCTTTGTCCCAAGGCTTCCAGCATCTGATGCTCGGTGATATATCCGAGTTCAATGAGCGCGCCACCCATACGTACGCCTTCATGGCTTTTCTGGTATGCTATGGCTTCCCCTATCTGCTCCTCGGTAACATATCCGAATTCTTTTAAAACATCACCTATACGAATGTTTCTGCTGTTCTTAATATCCATGAGTTATCCCCTATCAATCCTTGTCACACATATATAGTTCCATGGTAACGGTAAGCGCATCAAGTTCAACAACTTCCACGTTATCCACGGTATTCTGCAAATCTTCCAAAATCACGCCGTCTTTGGTTCTCTGAACCCTGTATTTGCTCCATGCAAAAGAAGTAATGAGAATTTCTTTGTCGGAATTCATCAATTCTTCGAGGAAGGCTTCAAGATTCTTTTTGTCACCGCCGAGAACCATTGTTACCTTTGCGGCATAGATATCATTGTTGACGCCGACTGCATCGGTATCACCGAAAACATCAATTGTTTCATCAACGACTACGGTTTCTTCTTCGTCATCTTTCTTTTTTGTTTTTCCCGTAAGTCCGAGCAAATCATCTTCTTCCTCGGTTTCCGTTAATGCCTTTTCAGACGCTTTTTCCTGTGATTCCCACTCGAGCTGCTTTGAAAGAAGTTCAGAATAAATATAAGCTTTTCTTTGAGAAGGAGTATCCGGAATATCAATGTTAAGGCTGAAAGATTCCAGTTTGTTTTTAATGGCTTTTCCGGTAAGCAAAAGGTCGATATCGGCTTCTGTCATACGATCAAAGAATTTTTCTTTGTTAACTGCCATGCTCTGTTCGTACTCTTCGCACTGAGCTTCCACGAATCCGAGATTTGCAACCTTTTGTTCATTAACGCTCTTTTTAACTTCTTCGTTGGTTATCTTGTTTTCGAGTTTGATAAAAGCTTTAACCTGAGGATAAATTCCCCAATAACCGATTCCGACGATTACTACAAAGAGGAAGAGGAAAAGGAGGAGACTTTTATCTCTGTTGGTAAGACTACTCTTCATCTGAATCACCTTCCCTTCCTACGCCTTCTGCAAATGTACAGGTAACGTTAATGCTCCATGTACCGTCCTGATTGTAATTGTAACCGGTATATTTAACACTGTTAAATATATCCTGTTCCTGAAGGCGGAATATATATTGATTTATTCGTTCAACATCTTTTGCTTTTGCGGTAACATTTACAAGTCCGTTATCCGCATCAAAGCTTCCTATCTCGATATCCGCATAACCCTTTGCGGTACTAAACAATACCTTTTCGACATCTTTGGTAAGAATGGGATATGTATTGATGGTATTCAAAACATTCTCAATGGAATTGGCCCTTGATGCCAAAGTGTCTCTTCTTAATGAAGCCGCATCAAACATCATTACCTGAGAATTGATTGTGGGATCTTCGTTATATTTTTCCAGGATATTGTATTTTATCTGTCTGGACATTCTCAAAGCCAAAGCACCGAAGAATAATACAACCATAACGGCAAAGGTAATTGCCACGATTGCGATATTCCTTTTCATTTCGGAGCTGACCTTGCTCTTCTTTTCCTTCTTTCCGATATTGGCGAGGAAATTGCTCTCCTTTTTGCCGTCCGTATAAAGACCGGAAAGTCCGTAGATAACCTGCTGTGCCTTGTGATTGTTTTCGGCATTGGGTCCGAGTCCCTGATTAACGATGGCAACCGGAGCAGTGATACCGTATGCGCTAACCAGATCGCCATAGTACATTACGTCGAGTTTATCGGAGCCTGCGATTAAAATCTTTTCGATTTTCTGCTCTATCTTATGTGCCTGAATAAACTGATTCAAATTGGAAAGAGATCTTGCACAGTCATCGTAATAAGCACCCGTTCCGACATCGTTAAAACATCTTACCGAGTTGTAATAGTTAAACGAACCGTCCACCCATAAAATATTGGTGACGATATTTCCGTTCATTATCTGAAGAATGAAGGTCTTAAAATATCCGTTAACCGTCTTGTCGATAAGACTTAATATGTTTCCTTCGGCAGATACAAGACTCTTTAATGTAATACCGGCTTCCTTAAAGATGTCGACATAGTCTTTTATCAGTTCGCTTTCTGCCATTTCAACGTAGAAATTACGAAGTTTTTTGCCCGATTTTCCGGAAAGCACGTTATAGCAGACCACGTAATCCGAACCTTCTTTTCCCATATCGGAAAGTTCACGATTTAAGTATTCTGTGGTCTTTGCCGCGGAAAGCATCGGAACTTCCACATTTCTTCCGTGAATCTTATTGCCGCCGACAACAAGATGAACATCCGATTTGGAAAGTCTGTATGTTCCCCATGTCTCCTTTAAGAATCGTACAAATGAATTTGAGTCGGTAACGATGCCATTGATGATGCTGCCTTCGGGCGCATCAAGAACATAGGAGTTCTGGTAAACTCCCTTTCTTCCCCTGGTACCGACTACTATCTGTACCTGCTGGTTGTTCAAGTAAATACTGACGCTCACTTTTTCTCCCCCTTTTTACATGGAAGTATTGGCGATTGATTGATATGAGCCGTAAATCGGCTGAATAATCGCTATCATGATGAATCCTACGATAACTGCCATTATTACAATCATCATCGGTTCAAGCATGGAAACGAGTTTTTCCGTTGCTATTTCGGAATCGTAATCCATCTGGTCCGCTATGGAAACAAGCATGCTGTCGAGCTCACCCGTCTCTTCTCCGACACCGACCGAAGATGTAAGTTTCTTTACGAATCCGTCTATACTGTCAATTCCGGCACTTAATGTTTCGCCGGCCTTAACCTTGGCTATCATGTCATCAAACTGACTTTCAATATATGTATTTCCGATTGTGGTTTTGGCTATCTGCAGACATGTAATAATGGGAATACCTGCTGCATAAAGACTGGATAACGTTCTTGCAAATCTGGCTGTATAAATTATTTTCCTTAACTTTCCGATTTTGGGAAGGTGAATTTCCAGCCAGTCAATTCTGTATTTAACAGCCGGAATGGAAAATAAAATCTTATAAGCGATGAAAAGAAGAATGGCTCCGAATATGAGAATATACCACCTGTGTGCAACGAAATCGCTGATTGCCATTAGAATTCTGGTGGCTAAAGGAAGCGTTCCCATCTGAGCAAACAAATCTTCAAACTGAGGAAGAACAAATCCCATAATGACTATTACAACAAGCACAATAAGCACGGAAAGAATCTTGGGATAAGTCATGGTACTCGAAATCTTTTGATTTATCTTGTATTCCTTGCTGTAATATTCTGCCATGTTGGCTGCCGTGGCATCCAGATTACCTGTGGATTCGGCTGAACGAATCATATTGATGAATAAAGGAGGAAATGTGTCGCCCTCTTCTTCGAGTGCATCCGATAAAGGCATACCGGTACGAACCAGCCTTAACACATCCGCATAAATCTCTCTTTCCTTTGCGGGAATGGACTCGTCATCGGAGATGATTTTAAGAGCTCTGACCAATGTGACACCTGCTCCCAAAAGTTTTGAAAGGTTTCTTGAAAAGTCTGAAAGTCTGTCAAACTTTAATCTTTTTAAATGTCTTTTGGTCGAAACGAGTTCTTTTGCATCAAGAAGCATAAGGCCGTCAGCCTTAAGTTTTTCATGAAGCTCATTTTCATTGGCAGCACTTGTCTGTCCGTTTAATATTTTTCCTTCATTATCCTGGGCTTTATATCTGTAATTAGCCATCAGTTTTTCCCCTTAATAAAGCGTTTGTTCGCTAATAATTATTGTATCATAAAGAGGTTTGTCCCTCAATAAAACAATGCTCAATCCTTGTACGTATATATGGGCATCAGGTATTTTACTTCCCATTCCGAATGTCCGTTTGCATACGAATACATCACATAATAATTTTTGTTGTAATAAATCATTCCGGTCACACGATGCTCTTTTGAATCATAAGATATTACTCTGTAGGCTCCCTCATTGTCGACGAGTACTTTAACTCTTTCGGTAACACCCTCCGAAAGACCGTTATACTGTGCGGGATCATAGATACTCTTTCCCTGCGAGTAATATTCTATATCTGCGGTAGCCAGGGCAAGGTATACATTCTTTGCGTCTCTGAATGCCTGATCTGCCAGATTTCGCGTTCTGAAAACAAAGAACACACCAAATGCAAGTAATACCACAGCGACTACTATCAATATTATTCTTATGACATTCGCAAAACCAAAATTAACCCGTTCTTTTGTGCTCATTTAATCACCTGCTTCAGTCATACTCCATCCGCTTTCGGGAGCGGAATAAACTTTAACATATCTGCATACATTGAACTGTCCGTACTTATCGCTCTTTAACGTCATGTAAACGGCCAGTACGTTCGATGGATAATCATCCGTATTAACGCTTTCGATTCCGAAGTTCGAAGCAGCAGTCTGATTATCGGAGCTTGCAGCCTGAGCGAAATACAGTTCCTCGATATGATATCCGTTGTATACGTTTTCATCGAAGGTCCAGTAAACGGCTTCCCTGCTGTTGTCGGAATTTACTTCATCGTTAATCTCGTGATAATAAATCTTTAAGATTCCTTCCGAAGCATAGATACTTACTTTGGTTCCCGTTCTGTCGTAGAGCGTTACCGTATTGCCGTCTATATCATCGGTGATCTGAGTAAATTTGCTCTTAAAATCACCCTCATTTTTGATATAAAGATTTGATGATGTATTTCTCGTGGAATACTCGGCGCCGGAAACTTCGGATGCTATCTTGTTGGTAACGATATCTCCGATCTGACGCGCGTAATTCTCGCCTCTGACACGATAATAAAGAGTCGTGACATTGGATATTACAATCACCGATGCCGACACGAAAATAGCAAGCAGCGTGAAACTGACAATCATCTCGATGAGTGTCGTTCCTTTGTTTTCTTTATTCAGTTTTCTCTTAAATAAAGATTCTTTCATACTACTTGTCGAATGTAAAATTCACAACCTTGGGTGCTATTCCGTTACCGTTATTATCATCTGTGCAGACATAAGATGTTACTTCCGTATTATTAAGATAAATCTCTGACTTCTCCATTCCTGCGGGAAGAGTTCCGTCATCTACGATTGTCAAAGTCAGTGCGGCATGCTCATAAGTATTTGTACCGTCGCTGAATTTGCCGCCAAAGCCTTTTATGTATCTCGTCTTCGTAATAAAGGAAGTGTCGAGTTTGTCGTCTTTTTTATAAATCTCTCTGTAGAACTTTTGTTGAAGTCTGCTTGTATCCACGCTTCTTAAGTAAAGTTCCGACGAAAAAACAACAATGTTGTAAAGAGCGGCAAGTACGATAAAAAGCACTACAAAAGAAACCAGAGTTTCCACCATGGTAGAGCCTTTATGATTTATTCTTTTGTAAAGTTTCACTTTCTTCCTTCGTACTTCCATGTCCATTTCTCCGTCAAATCAACCACGGGATTTGCTTCGCTCAAATCATTGGGATAATGTTCGCATACATCATATGAAGAGTCGTTCTTAAAAAGCTTGTTAACGTTAATAATGTCTTCAGGTGTATTGGTATTCTTTGCAGTCAGTTTGTATACATCTTCGGTTTCATAAACCTGTCCGCCGGTCTCCGCTTTGATTACGACATGAAGTCTTACTCCCTTGGGATTACCGTCTCCCGATAATCTGTTAAAAAGCGTCTCTTCGGATATTTCCGTCACACCGTCGCTCTCCAAAGGGAGCGTCCAATACATGCATACCGTTATGTCTGCAGGCATGCCTTCGATATGAGGATTGTTATCAAGCGTGAAATATCTGAATGCTTTTTCTTCGGAATGATTGGCATCTGTTCCGCTCGCATCAAAGTACGGCCAGTCCTTCCATCCGTCAAAGCCTGCATAATCGCTTTGCTCAGGAGTATAAGCCACATTGGTTCTTAAATACTTCCAAAGGCTGCTGTTGGTATCGGCTTTTTCATCGGTAAGCTCACCCTTAATGGCAAGACTTAATGAATTGACCGCTTCGGAGTTTCTTGAACTCGCGAGATTTTTATTCTGCGAAGCATAAAGGTTATAAGAAACCAGAATCAACGAGAAAACAAACACAATAAGGATAGCCATGATAATTATGGTAAGTACCATGGCTGCTCCTTTGTTATTAAATTTGTTTGATCTCTTTTCGCTCAAACTGTTTTCCTCTTTGCAGATTTAGTTGCCGTCATTGTCGTTGTCATCGCCGTCATTTCCGGGATTGGGATCATTTGACGGAATTGATGCAGGATCCTGAGCGGGATTATTCGTGGTATTATCTGTCTGATTGTTGTTGTCGTTACTCTGGTTTGAATCGGTTCCGGCTCCGTTTGTATTATTGTCTGTATTACCCTGGTTCTGATTGTTAGCCTGATTAGAATCGGTTCCGCCCTGCTGATTGGTATCATTTCCGGATTGATTGTCCGTGCCCTGGTTCTGATCATTTCCGGATTGATTATCCGTGCTCTGGTTCTGATCGGTTCCGGCTCCGTTTGTATTGTTGTCAGTATTGCCCTGGTTCTGATCGTTAGCCTGGTTCGAGTCGGTTCCGCCCTGCTGGTTGGCATCATTTCCGGATTGATTGTTTATTGCGTTGTTGTCTGTGCCCTGATTCTGATTGCTGCCTGTATCATTTCCGGAATTATTGTTTGGAGGAGCGGGTGCGGGATTTGGATTATTGTTTGCTGTTCCCTGATATAAATTTCCTACAAAACCGACTTTAATTACAACTCCGCTTCCTTTATTATCTGAATTCGGATATGTGTTTCCATCATTAACCATCTTGATAAAATCATCATCCAAATCAAGGAATCTGGTAAATGCATCGGCTGTAAAATCATTGGGTCTGACACTTAATCCGGATATGCCTGATGCAAAATAATATGTTGATCTCTTAAAAGCTAAAAGATACAAAGTTCCATCTTCTTTTGTATATAACTGTACCGGCCAGTGGCTGTTATCCGTTTGCTGACTTCCTCCGTTTTGACCGTTAATCGCCTCCTGCATGGATGAAGGAACTCTTCCGTTATTCTTTACAAATTTGATAAATATTAATAGGTTATTCCACTCTGTCGCATTATCCTTGTCCCATTCATTCCACCATTTATCAAATTTACCGGTCGGTCCGCTTACATCCTGTTGAGTCATCACTGTATAAGCTATGGTGCATTTTTGCATAAATTCCGCAAATCCCTGATCCCATTTGTCTACTCCGGCATGGAAATTCTGGCCTCCGTTACCTCTGAAATCGGAATATATATCCTTCATCAATTCATTGTATTCCGAACCGGAGCCTAAAAGAAGATCCTGTATTTTCGAGCTCACACTGGTAACTGCACCGTATGCTCCGTCATTTCCGTCTCCGTAGAAATAATCATGAATATCGTAAAGACTATAATAATCTCCGAATTGAGTATTTCTGTAATCGGATTGTGACTGCGAAAAGGTGATTGGCAAATTATCAGTACCTGTCAAATCGGCATTATAATCACCGTAAACGTAGAAGTTTCTGATGAAATTGTCGTTTTGAGCATAGCCTGTTACTATAGGAGTTCCGTTATTCTCTTCATTAAGTCCGCCGGCTTCAAGACAGTTACTTATTGCCATTACAGCTTCCGGATCGGATGCATTGTCGCAGGTGATACCGCAAACGGTGCCTGCATTGTTGGTGCATTCAACCTTACCGTAGTTTCTGCAATATGTGTACTGTCCTATATTGTTGGAAGAAGCTGAAATGCCTGCTGCCTTGGTGTTTTGAGCCGATAAAATATGTCCGGCATTTACACAATCGTTAAATCTTAACTCATATGTCGTAACGGCATTTTCGCCTTCTCCGGTAACAACCTTTACCGAATCTTTGCTTGCGGAAGCATTTGCAAGGATTCCTGCTGCCGAAGAAGTACCGGTGATTGCTCCGTAGTTATCGCAGTATTCAATGTATGATTTACCACCGACATTTCCTGCGATTCCTGCTGCATTGCCGCCGATAATATTCATAAAATTAAAGCATCTTCTTATCGTTCCGGCAGTGGTTCCGTTTCCGTTTTGTCCGACAATACCGCCAATGTTGGTTACATTGCTTGAATTGACAGAACCGCCTTTTTGATAAGAATCACTGTAGTTAAATACGCATACATCCGTGACGCTTCCTTCGTTTCTTCCGACAATCAAACCGAAATTGTTGACATCGGAAACGCTTACTGCAATGTTTACGCCGTACTTATTGTACTTATCTGCCTCAGAAGCATTTGCGAGCTGATATCTTACATTGCTGCTGTTGGAATCGTTCTTCAAAAGGTTGTTTACTTCGCTGTGACAGATGATATGGTTGGAGCCGTTGATTCCGACTATACCGCCTGCAAATTCAGCTGAAGAAACCGTTACATTCTTTATAAGATTTAATTCTTTTAAATCTATTGTCTTATCGCTTGCATTTTCACCGATAATTACACCGATTGCACTTCCGGATTTATTGCCTACGGTAAGTTTGACATTATCGGTATCTATCTTCGTACCAAGCGATACAGTACCTATATTCTTGCCTACAAATCCGCCGAGGATTTTCTTTCCCGTAAGCGTAACATTGGAATCGATAACATTTCCCGTGCCTATCGTACCGCTGTTAATACCTGCCAGACCTCCAAAGTAAACATTATTGTCACCTGCAGACATTGAATTAACTTTACAGTTGGTAATCGTACCGTTATTCTGCTCTGCTATTTCTCCGAGATACCTGCTCTTTGATTCAATCGAACCCTTAAACGAAGCTGAATTAATCGTAACTCCTGCCGGAATAAGTCCTACAATACCGCCGGCATAATTGTATTCGTCTCCTCTTGTAGCCTTAACTTTCACTCCGTTAAGGGCAACATTCTCCAAACTGAAGACCGTACCCTCAGGGAGATCCTGTCTTAAATATCCGAATACTCCGCCTGCATCATGTTCAGCTTCAACCGTAACATTTGTGAGAGTTATTTTTCTAAGAGGACTTTCGACATCCTGATAGCCTATTGCACCGCCGACCTTTTCCTTGCCGCGAACAAAGATATCCACCCCGTTCGCACCGAGTGATATGCCTGCTCTGCCAAACTCGGGAGTCTTGATATTGGTAGAGCCCACAAGACCTCCGACTTCGGAAATTCCGTATACTCTGAACGGTTTGTTTAATAATCCCTCATTAGTATAAAAATTGTTTAAGCCAACCAAACCGCCGACTTTGTTTTGTCCCAGAATAATTGCTTCGTTGGGTACAACTTTGCTGACTTTTATGCTAGGAGAATCTTTATCATTTAAAACTGTACCGCCGATTGCTCCGCCTACGGCTTTTTCACCATATACAACCGCATTAACAGTACTCTTTCCGGTTGATCTGTTGTTAATCCATCCTGCACCTATTCCGATTCCGAAAATTCCTCCGACACCGGTACCGCCGTAATATGTATCTTTTTCAAGAGTATTTACGGACAAATCTGCAGGATTAAAGTTTTCTCCGAAAATTAATTTAAGTGCAAAATCTTTATCTGTCTGAATATTATCGGCATTTTCAAAATCATATCGTGAAATTCCGACGATTCCGCCTACACCTGCATCTATTTCATTTTCAAAGAGTCTCAACTGCCAATACTGGCCTGAAGTTCCGTGATATTTTCCGTATATATTGGCATCCTGCTTGGACGTCAAAGTATCATTTCCCAAAGCACTTCTCTTTACTCCGAGAATTACTCCGGTATTTTTTACCTTATTAACTGTTCCATCGTTTTCGGCACCTGTAATCTGGGAAGGCTGTGATCCTTCGTTTAAGGAAGGATGTCTGAAGTTCACGTTCTCCTGTTTGCAGCAACCGATTCCCGTACCGCCGGCAAAACCGCCGACATACATTACGCCGATAACATTGGAATTGTTTACTATGTTGTATTCTCTTCCTGCTACATCATTAATTTTGCAAAAATCATAGCATCCGAAAAGACCTCCGACATAGTTTCTGCCGAATACGAAAGGTCTTCCGCTATCCGTGGCAGCAACCTCATTACCGCAGTTTTCAATAACTGAGAATTTACAATATCCTACCAATCCGCCGACGTAATAATCATAAGAAATTCTGTCTCTTATAATTCCGGGATTCATAACGCCGCTCTTTGAATAAAGATCCTTTATTTCGTCATCTGTATAAACTCTGTATGCATTGCAATTTTTTATGGTTATCATTCGGTCTTCAGCTTTGGCCGCATAACCCCAATTGCTGGTATAACCGCTTCCCGTATTTCTGCAGTCGTAATATGCACCGTCTACAGCCGTACCTGCAATTCCTCCGATATTGGTACATTGATGGGTATCGTTGGATAAATTGCAATCATGCTTCTCTATTCCCATGGTACCGTTACCCTTATCGTAGGTCTGTGTCTCCACACAGTTTTCAAACAATTTTATTACATGACTGTATACCAATTCATCCCCATGAACCTCGCCATGCGTAATGCAATCGCTTATAACAAGCGATGTAATTCTGTTAACCGTTCTTCCCGTAATTGAACGAGACGAACCTGCTTTATATGTTCCATCGTCAGAAAAACTTCCGTAAATGTCATAACCGTCATCATACAAAATTCTTCTGAAATAATAATTTTTTATATCGATAATCTTATTATTTCCTGTAAGCGAGGGATTCTGTTTAAAATCTCTTATTATATATGCTCTTCCGACGATACCTCCGATATTTTCCATACCGGTAACCTTACCGTAATTTTCAAGGTGAGAAAGTGTAACAGAAGATGATCCCGTTGCTACCCAGGATTCACGTCCGAGTATTCCGCCAACGTCAGTTCTTCCGTTTACTTTAGTAGCTTTATCTCCTACAACTTCATTGGCTCTTATATTAGCGTCGCCAAGGTTATTTACGTTTCTTAAATAAAGATTGTTGAGATTTCCAAGATTATCTCCCGTGAAACCTCCGACCATATTTGTAAACACCAGCGTATTGCCGGTTCCGACTTCTTCCATGCCGATTACTCTGTGTTTATTAAGTTCAAGGTCGCAGATTGTACCGGAATTCTCCGCAAAAAGGCCGAGAGGATATAAGCCCCTCATAACTTTTACAAATGTGGGATGTTTTTCTTTTCCCGTGGAAGTATTGAAACGATTGATGTTTTCCCAATCGATGTTTCCGGAAGAATAACTCGTACTGTCATACTCATTAAAATCAGCAATATTATTTTGAAGCCATTCAAGTCTCGCATCTTTTCCGTATACTCCGTATGCCATATTGGCTGCAAATGAGATATTCAAATTGCTGATTGCATAATATTTTCTGTTAGCCGAAGTACATTCGTCTGCTTTAAATACATCATTAACGCCGAGAGTTCTGAATCCCGGGAAACTGTAATCCGATATGTTGTTGTCAGGGAATCCTTTATTGATAAATTTGTTGTTATCAGCAATACCCTGGAAATTAATTCCCGATTCCTTACCTGTCGTACCTGCTTCGAAATTGAGTCCGGATTCGGTGCCCTGTTTGAAGGAATCGAAGAAATACTTGTTACCTGTAAACTCTGCCCAGTCTATATCATTTTTGAGAACGAATTCACGAGGGTATGTTTTCTTGACATCTGTCTTTCTGCTTTCCTTATAATCGGTCTCAAATCTGACATTGTATAAATGTCTGGCATTATTAATCTCGTATACATTCTTATTTCCGCTTGCATCGGATACTATCGACGCATTACCGAATACAGGGCTTTCAAATGTTCCGGTCTTCGAAAATACAGTGCTTGAATCGGATTCAAGTACGGCACCGATTTTCATGATATTATCGTTGTCCAAATCAAAGCCGAAACGATAGAAACTGAATGTATTTATGAAGCTTACTTCAGGTTTGTTTTTATCTGCGCAAAGATATGCCTGCGCCTGAACGTCAGCCGCATCCAATACAAGAACTATTTCGTTTTTGCCCGCATTGTTTCTGACATATGCAGGGATATTCATCTTAAAGTTTGATCCGTTATCTACATTTACGTCCTTATAGAACATTTTACGAACGGGATCATTTTGTATCAGTGTCTTAAAATCTTCCGATGCGTAATAGCCTTCAAAGAAAGATACCTTTGCCGATACAGGCTTTAAGACTGCCTTTGACAAATTGTCATTATCGATAATCGACTGATTGTTCTCATCTTTTAACTTAAACTCGAGAGTCATCAGAGGACAGTCTTCATCCATGGAGAATTCATCGAGTGCGGGACAAATATCAACCACGTAATGATTTTCGGGGCTTAAGTTTTCCTCTGTAATGACAAGATTAAAGGTTTCTTTGTTTTCAAAATAAATAGCACCGAGATTCTTTGCATCACGGCCCTTGGTAGGAATTGAAAGACTCTTTGCCGCATAATATCCGATAAGAAGATCTCTTCTTGTTTCTTCTGTTCGATCAAGCATTCCCGTTGAATCGGAAAGTGTCGCAGGATTGTATGCGAATGAATTTACCCTGTCGGAATAGCAAACGGAAAATACCTGTCTTGCTTCCGGTGAAAACTCAACCCAGATTGCACCGTTTAATATCGATTTTTCCGATATGTAAGGTGCAAGGAGATCAAATAAAAGTTTGGTGCCTTCATTTTCCAGCTGGTCGTACTGCTTGTTAAGGTATTTATCGTAGTCACCTTTGCTTGCGGAAAGATAATAAATGCTTCCCTGATACTTGGATTTATCAGCCGTTGAAGGAGTGTTAATCCAGATCGGAGTAGCCTTTGCATCTATGGTTGAAGAAGGCTCCCATGTATAATAACTGTCCACATCGTAAGTTATTCTGCCTGAAGAATTTCCTGCGAAATAACCCTGATTGTCCCTGTTTGCCACAAAGAGAATTTCCTTATCAGAAGAATCCTTAAGTGTCTTAACAGGCTTTTTTACCTTGGAATCAAATGCATCCGTCGCATCAAGTTCTGTGAACTGATTCTGAAGCGAATAGAATATGGTTTCTGCAGCCGTATTCTCCTTTTTGAATCGGCTCCAGTCCTGCCATGTAAGTATACCCGCTACACCGAGAGTGATGAAAATCATCATAAGAACGAGCACGACAATAAGCTCCACCAAAGTGAAGCCTTTTTGCGTATTAAGTTTTCTGTTCTTCAATACACTCATGTCTCGTTCCTTTTAATTTTGTTTCAAAGTGAAATATCCGGGATTTGATTCGCCACCGTCGACTCTTGCATAAGTTGATTTTGCTGCCTCTTTTACATCAGTAGCAGCAATATCAGCGTATTTTGTTCCGCTTCCGCCCTCAAGCTTTTTGCAGCCGCCAAACACATCCTTAAAATATGGTATTAATACAAATTTATCTGAAACATAAATCGTTTCCAAATTTTCACAGCCAAAAAATGTTTGCTGCATATTGTTTCCATTCGTAATGGAAGTTGTATTCCAGTTGCTCAAATCGAGTTCCGTGAGATTAGAACAATTTTTGAAAACCCAGCTGATATTCGTAACAGTATTCGATATATGAATAAATCCAAAATCCTGATTTATCTGATGACAGTCTTCAAACATGGTTTTCATATCTTGTATGCTTTTAAAATCCCACACTTCATCGTCTCCGATGGTTATTTTTTCAAGAGATGCCAGGTTTTTAAACGTTTGGTATGCATCGGTTACTTTTGATAAATTGTCTCCATCGCCCCATCCTGTTAAATCAAGTTTGGTTAAGCCGGAGCAGTTAAGAAATGTTTTCTGCAAGGTTGTAATGTTACTTATTTTCCATCCGGATAAATCCAATGTTTCAAGATTACTGCATCCACTAAATGCCAATTTCAAGTTAGTTGAATTTTTAAAATCCCAGTTCGACATATCTACATTTTTTAGAGTGTTTTTATTCATGTATGTAAATGCGTTATCACTCATGCTTAGATTGGAAACCTGCCAGTCAGGAACATTAAGTGTTTCCAAAGCGGGTGCACTGGTCACTATCTGTTTTAAGTTTTCCCTGTTCGTAATACTCCATCCGGGAAAATCTATTGTAGTTAAATTTGTACAATCAGTGAACATTCCTGAACAAATGTTTCCTGCTGAAGAAGCCATGGTTAAATCGGAAATTCTTACCTTTGTCAAGCTTTCGCAGCCTTTAAAGAGATTACTCATGTTCGTTACATTCTTAAATTCAGCCGAAGCAAAGTCGACACTGTTGTCTGTAAGCAATGTGCATTCTTCAAACATGCTTGATAAATTATTATTGTTGAAAACTGAACCGGAAATATTTACTGATGTCAATTCCGCACATCCGTAAAACATTTTTGACAGATTTGCATTTTCGAAATTATTTCCGGAAATATCAACTGTTTTCAGTTCGCTGCAACCGCTGAACAAGCCTGATAACTTGGTGTTATATAAATTGCTTCCGGAACAATCCACACTTTTAAGTTGGGTACATCCAACAAACATACTATGCAATACACCGTTCCAATCAATGGTCGATAATGTTGCACTGTTAAAGTTTGTCCCGGACATATTTACATTTGTAAGCGCAGTACATCCATCAAACATATTCGATAATGTTGAATTTGTGAAATCCATTCCCGAAATATCGGCTGTCTCAAGTTTGGGACACTCCTTATACATATTCGAGATGTTTTTTCCGGAAAAGTTTAATCCGGTCAAATCAGCTTCAACCAAATCCGGGCACTGGTAAAACATGCTTGTAGTGTTTGTAGTCTTGTCCAGGTAAAACATCTTTCCGAATTCGACGTTTTCAAGATTATTTACTTTCTCAAAGAAGTTATTAACCTTGGTAATCTTTGTTACGTCAAGTCCGGTAAAATCAAAGTTCTTAATGTTGGCGCCGGAGAGCATGTAACTGCTGTCCTGAGGAAGATATGCAACATCCGCATCGGTCCACCAGCAGATTGTATTATTCTCTTTCCATGCAAAGATGTAATAATATGTATTATGACCGTTTGATGTATCTTTGATACTTACAACACCGTCTTTGTCTCTGACCTCAGCAATGGAATATGCATTGGTCGGCACTTTGCTGATGCCGATTAATTCTTCGTCTGCTCCAAACAAACCTTTGAATGCATTTTTATCGATATATACTTCACGATATTTGCCTGTAAAGTATCCTTCTTCGCCTTCCCATCCGTCTATCTTTGCGAACTCAAGTTTCTTGTAATCTTCGTTGTTGTACGCGTTTTCATCGGATTCAACTTCGGTTTTCTTTTCGGAAATCGCAGTTCCTCTTCCGCCGACAATCACATCGTTGCCGTTGAAAATATCATTTGCGGAAAGTCCGCCTTTTACGACGAATCTGGGAGAAGCATAAATGGTGGCAAGACTTGTGGTATCCTCAAACATGTGATCGTATTTGTTAACCTTGTTGGTCTCGAACGAGGATAAATCAAGCTCCGTAAGACTCGAATCGCCCGCGAACATATATTCCATATCGCTTACATTGAAAGTCTTAAACTTCTCAATGCCTTCGATTGTCTCGAGGCTTTCGCACTCATAGAACATTTTGTTCATGCTGCCGACTCTGGCCGTATCAAATGTCGCGCCGAATTTGATATCGGTTAAAGCGGAATGATTGGAAGAATCGGTATTCATCGCAAACATCTCGGTCATGTCAGTAACGTTGCTTGTATAGAATCTGTCAAGATTTATATCTTTTAATGCATAGCATCCCGCAAAAGTTCTCTTAAGAGTCGTTAGGTTCTTGGATGTGATTATCTTTCCTGAATCAAATGGTGCGCTTGAACTGTTTGAAAGCGATGCGCAGTTCATGAAAGTCTCATCCATATTTGTACATGTTGCAAGATCCCATGAATCGATTGTGATTCCGGTTAAAGAAGCTGCATCTTTAAAGGTTCCCTCAAGTGTTGAAACCTTTGTCATATCCCATCCGGTAAAATCGAGTGTATTAAAACTGCTGCCCTTGAATGTGTTTTTAAGGTTTCCGGGTTTAACACCTGAAGAAGGAAGAGTAACCGTACTTCCCTTGCATCCTTCAAACATGCTTTCAAGATTTGCCGAATCGGAAATTGTAAATGCAGAGATATCGGCAGCCGCACCGCTGTTTGCGAACATATAAGTGAAATCCGAAATACCGGATGTATCAAATCCTGCCTGGAAAGCCATACCGTTATCGGCAAGAGAAGCACATCCGTAAAACATTTTGTTTAATGCCGTGATATTTCCTGCGAGTCCGTCAATATCCACATTGGTTAAAGAAGCACAGTTTGCAAACATGGAGCTTACATCGCTTAAATTGTTTGCATTGGAAATATTGCTTACGGCCGTAACGGAACTTCCTTCAAACATGCTTCTTGCATTGGTCGTATTCGCGAAATTAAATCCGGCAAAATCAAGTTCACTTACATTTACGCCTGTGCCTGAACACATGTTGCTGCAGTCTGCCGGCATGTAAACATTTGCCGCATTGGTCCACCAAACGAGGTTTCCGTTTTCAACCCATGCATATACATATCCGTCAAGAACCGATTCATCATCTATTCTTGTGACGGTGGGATTGCCGTTTGAACCGTTTCTTAAAGGTACATCATTTATGTCGGTAATTGTCGACTTTGTAATCTTTGCAGCACTGTTTCCGATGGCAGCGCGGAATCTGCTTTTCGAAATATATACAGCCTCTACATCCTCGGGACCGTTGTCATGAAGAACGAGGTTGAATTCGTAGTAGTTGGCCGAAGTGGGATTGTTGCAGACAAGACTTTGAATCTCATCTACAGTTTCAACGTAACCCATTTCATTCGAATGCCATTTCGTAAGAGTGAATCTGGAATCCGTATGAATCTCATAATCTTTGCCGTCAACATTAAATCTTCCGCCGGCATAAGTTGATTTCCAGGAACTTCCGTCTTTCCAGAAAAGAACTCTTATTGATTCAATTCCGGAATTGACATTCTTTCCGGCTCTTGTGAAATATACTCTGTTTCTTGCGTTAATATTTGTATCCGAATCCAGATCAAGATTTAAAACCACAACCTTGATTGAATCTTCTTCGGGGTTATCGTTAATATCGATATCGGGGTTGGTATCAAGGAATGCCGAATCCCAGGAGTAAGGCCACATGTAAATTGCCTTTGTATTGTCAACGCTCTTGTTTGTCAAAGCCCACTGCTTTGCATCATCCCAATCTTCGGCATCTTCTTTTTCCCATTCGTTTCCGTCATAATAAAAACAAACTCCGCCCTCAAAATAAAGCGCTCTGTCTATTGTGTACGAAGCGATATTTTCGGGAAGAGCTTTGGTGGTGCCGTCGAGGAGCTGATTTTTGGTCCATACCATAAAGCATGAACCGCTTACGTCTACAAGATTCTCAACATTTTTTCTTTTGGTCGGATTAAGCGAGCTGCTCGCATCGGCGTAAAGATCCGAAAGTGCCGTCTGAGTTGCGGTAAGGCTCTTGATTGCGTTATTCTTTCTCTCATGGTTTCTGGCCATGTCCATGAATCCCAGAAATGTAGGAACGGCAATAGCGGCAATAATTGCAACGATAATAAGCACAACAATAAGCTCCACCAAAGTGAAGCCTTTTTTGTTTCGTTTTATTCTTTTTGCCAAACTCACTGCCTGCATCCTTAATTCTCCTACATTTTTTATCGGTCCCGGACGCTCTTTTGTTTATATTAATTTCTTTATTATTATGCAATTTGTGTATACAAACTAAATTATACTACAAATTATCGTATTTGCTCACTTTTTGAATACATTTTATTGTGTTTTTAGGCAAAGTTCCCGCTTTTGTCCGCCTTTTTTCCGTTAAAAGTTCCGCAATCTTTTTAAAAAATTGTTTTTTGGGGTAATTTTGCAATAAAAAAACGGTCCGAAGACCGTCTTTAATCTATTAAATGTATTCCGAAAAAAATCAGCAAAATGTTTTTTATTGCAAATGACAAAAACAGTACCCCGACACCGACGTATATCAGTACGAGAGGATTGAGTTTTTCAATGCATTTGAAATTGTGCCTGTACAAAAAACCGTTGATTATAAACAAAAAATAAGAAAAAAATGCATACGGTACAAAAGGGTGATAGTAAAGACTTTTCAGCCAATGGAACCTGACAAAATGATTAAATGCCCTGGTTCCTCCGCACCCGATGCAATAAAGACCGGTAATTTTTCTGAAATAACACTCCGTCATACCGTTTGTAATCTTGTTTCCGAATATCCAAAAAAAGATTACGGCGATAATAATAAAGGGCAAAATTCCAAGGGCTATCCTGTACAAAACAAGATATTCTATGTCCATTTCTCTTAATTTCTTCTTTTTTTCCGGCTTGTTTTCTTTTGACATAATTAATCCCGATAAACGATAATGGTATAAAACTGCTTTATTAAACGCACTCTCGTGTTATAATAATTCATGTTTAATAAGTATATTTGACGGAGGTCAACATGTGGATTGCCGATAATTGGAAAGACTATGAAGTAATAGATACATCAGGCGGAGAAAAACTCGAAAGATGGGGTGAATATCTGCTCGTTCGTCCGGACCCTCAGGTTATCTGGAATACTCCGAAAAGCAATCCCGGATGGAAAAAATTTAACGGACACTATCACAGAAGCAACAAGGGCGGCGGAGAATGGGAGTTTAAAAATCTTCCCGAAGAGTGGAGTATAGGCTACTCTTCTCTTACTTTCAACCTTAAACCTTTTGCTTTTAAACACACAGGACTTTTCCCCGAGCAGGCCGTTAACTGGGACTGGTTTTCATCAATTATCAAATCCGAAAAATCAAAAAATCCCGATAAGGAATTCAAAGTATTAAATCTTTTTGCATATACGGGAGGAGCCACTCTTTCGGCCGCAAATGCCGGAGCGCACGTAACCCACGTTGACGCTTCCAAGGGAATGGTATCCTGGGCAAAAGAAAATGCTTTTGTTTCGGGACTCGAAAATGCTCCGATAAGATGGCTTGTCGATGACTGTGTTAAATTTGTCGAAAGGGAAATCCGTCGAGGCAACAAATATCAGGGAATCATCATGGATCCTCCTTCTTACGGAAGAGGTCCCAAGGGCGAGATCTGGAAAATCGAAGAAAGTATCTATCCCTTCATCGAACTGACAAGCGAACTTCTTGCAGACGATGCCGCATTCTTTTTAATTAATTCATATACCACGGGACTTCAACCTGCCGTTCTTTCATACATGCTAAACACCTGTATAAAGAGCAGATTCGAAGGTACGGTGGTTGCCGATGAAATCGGTCTTCCCGTGTCTTCAAACAATCTGGTGCTCCCCTGCGGTGCAAGCGGAAGATGGTACAAATAATTACGGCTTGGATGAATAAATCGCGATATTTCCGATTCTTGCATCAAGCGAATAGCTGTTGTTATTCATATATTCCGAAAGGAAAATATCCTTTTTGTCAGCTTGAGAACCGACTTCAAGAATGTCTCGACAGTAATCCACGTTGACAAATATAACGGGAGCCGATTCCAGTTTGTCAAAATCATTCACAAAATCATCATAAGCAAACGATCCGAGATTTGGCCATGTGTGAGAAATCGCGCATGGCATTTTTAATATATATTCAAGTCCGGGGATATCACCGTAGTAAACGGCCTTTTGCCCCTTAAGATTATTGTTTTTGACATAATCCGTAAGTTCTTCGATAAGTGCCGCTCTCTCGGGATTGGTATGCATGCCCTTTAACACCTCGTTGCCCTCAATCTTTGTGTGATTGTTATAAGGGAATCCCGAATCACGGAAAATAAATACAACTCCGAATATCGAGCAGTGAACGACTATACTGATCAAAAGAAGTGCTACCGTGATTCTCGTGGCAACCATGGTGTTTTTTGCCTCAAGATCCAGAAGTTCGTAGAAATTGCGTCCTTTGAAAAGTTCGTTCCAGCACATAAATATAACTGCTGGAGCAACTATAAACAAATTGTTTATCGAAGGATAAAGCGCATTATTGCTTCCGAGCGGCGTGATTGCAAGAATGATAATTACAGATGCCGCAAGAAGTTTATGAGTCTTTTCGGTTCTCTTTCTGAGAAGCGTCCATACCGAAACCGTATTGCCTATCACGAAGAAAACGACCATCCAAAAATACATGGATGAATAATCCGAATACCTTACCGTATAAACATGATTTCTGTATCCCCAGAAAAGGAAAAATCCGTATAAAACAAACTGGGCTATTATCGTAATAATTCTGGCGTAGTGTCTTTTCATGATTGCGCTGACCGCAAAACAGATAACCGAAATCACTATTAAAAAAATAAAACTCTTATAATACGTCGAATAGCCTCTGATGATTGTCAGAATCATCTGGGTGGGCTTGTATCCCGTATTCTCGCCGGTCATCGAAAAGAGTGAAATCACCATGTTGGGAATTGACAAAAAGCCGTATTTAAGACCTATCAAAAGAACATTCAACAAAACACCCAGGCCGAATCCGCCGATGCAGATTAATGTATCCGTCAAGGCGTAGACAAACTTCTTTTTGTTAATCCTTGCATTAAGCCAGACAACCACGATAAGCGAGGCTTCGGTTATATTGGGGAAGCGAACGAAAACATTGAATGCAAGAAGCACTCCCGCAATTGCAAGCCCCCATCTTTTTTCTTTGGTCAGTGATTCAATAAGCGTAATTACAACAAATGTAAAAAGAAGATACGTGAGATAGTTATAAAGAATCGTGGTCGGGCACCAAAGAAGCGATACCGCAAGGAGTTCTCCGACAAACACTATCCAACGCGTAATGTATCTTCTTAAGAAAAGATATGACAAAACCACGGCTGCCACGGGCACAAGAGTTGTGTAAAACTTCATTCCGATCCATGTAGAGCCAAGAGGAAGCATCGAAAAAAGTTTTCCGAGCATATTGGCCCAGAATGTGGCTATGGTCCATGTAAGATTCATGGAATCAAGGTTCTCGTAATTGCCGAGGCTGTATGCCGTATCCGTAAATTCGACTCCGAATGCGAGATGTAAAAACGGCAGTAAAACAAGGATTGCAAGAAAGATGCAATCCCAGACTACAGGTTTTATTTTTGTCTTTTTTTCAGAAATTTTAGTATTATCCATTTTGTCGATTATTTGTCAGAACCCATTCCCACTTTCTGTCTGATGACATACTGAGGTGAATTGTTCATGCAAATGTATATTCTTCCGATGTACTCGCCGATAAGTCCGAGCATGAGCATAACCATTCCGCCGAGGAAAACTATAACGGACATGAGTGCGGAGAATCCGGCTTCAACAGCATCCATAAGGATTATCTTTTTGATGATTGTGTAAATTCCGTACAAAAATCCGCTACATGCACAGAAGCATCCGATGGCCGTGGCGATTCTCAAAGGCTTTATCGAAAAAGCGGTAAAGCCGTTAAACCAAAGTGAAAAAAGTTTGGCAAGAGTGTATCCGCTTTCTCCCACACTTCTTGCTCTGTGGTTAACTTCAACATTCGCAACATTTTTGGTGGCACGAAGAACAAGACCTATTACATATGCATAGGACTGGTCGTACCTTAACATATCATCAACCACGAATCTCTTTGCGGCAAAGTAACTTGAAACCTTAAGTTCCTTGGGTTTGCCGAGCATGATTCTGGTCATCAGTTCATTGACTTTACTTCCGAAATTTCTGAATCCGGAATGCTGCTTCTTGCCATAGCTTGCATAGCAAACATCAAAGCCTTCATCAAGTTTACCGAGAAGCTTTCCGACTTCATTGGCTGGAGTCTGTCCGTCATCATCAAGACAAACCACAACATCTCCCGATGAATGTCTCATGCCTGCCATAAGTGCACAATGCTGTCCGAAATTTTTGGCAAGATCTATTCCGAGAATATTGTCATTTTCCGAAGCTAATTTCTTAATCACCTCAAATGTGTTGTCAGGCGAAGAATCGTTTACGAGAATAATCTCGAATTCATGTCCTATTTCGGCCATTGTCGATTTGATTTCGTCAATTACATCCGGTAATGTTTTCTCCGATCTGTAACACGGTATTACAAAACTGATTTTCATTATCTCCTCCGATTTATCATTGCATAAAGAACGTCAGTCCTTCGGAAAGTCTCACAAAGAAATACACTCCGCAATATACCTGATACAAAAGTACTGCGAATGTTACGACTTCATATGCAATTCCGATCCCCTTTGCGGGGCTTTTATCTTTATCGGATATATCCTCTTTTTCGGACATATCGCAAAGTACGATCTTTTTTGTGAGTGCGGAAACATTTCTCGCAAAATATATCACACTTACGACAAAAAGAACGAAAACACAAAAATCATATCCCCATGCAAAATTGTCATCAAGTTCTCTTGCTCCCGTTTCGCGAAGAAGAATAAGTTCCAGGAAACCCACGAACCACATGCCCCAGGCCAGAATAAAAAACCTGTGTGTCAGTCCTCTTTTTTTATCCTTAAAATCCGAAACGGTATCTTTAAGAACAGGAAAGATATTGTAAAACAAAACCATCAGCGGAAAGACAAGCGAAAGAATCATGGTAAAATATGGTTTTTCCGCCCTTAAATATACACTGTACAAAGGGTCTAAGATTATTCCGTTGCCGGTACTCTCTCCAAAAAGAACATATTCCTGAAACAAAATGACAAGAATTGAGGGTACGACGGTCAGGGCGCTGAATATGATGTATTTAATCTTAACGCCGAGTATTGCATCAACTATCAAAAACAAAAGCGCAACAGGCGCAAACACAAGAATGAAATTAGTTTTTACACTAGTCGTTGCCGCAAGCAAAAGAGCAAAGGCCATGAGTGATCCGACACTTAATTTTTCCCTGTACTTTTCCGATATCGCAAGGAATAAAATGATGCAAAGAAGCGCGAAAAACTTCATCGCAATATATGTCGAATTGTGCCATATGCTTCCGGACTGATAACCGATATATCTGTAAGGCTGAATCGCTCTTATGTAAAACGGCATTGCAAAGCCGGTAAATGCAGAAAACACTATCGCAGTCTTTGTGCCGAGTCCGTATTTTTTTAACAAAATATAGGTAACTGCGAGCGTGCCGGCTTCAAAAATACAAAGAAGAGACGCTATTGCAAAATGAAATCCGAAGTCGTTTAAGTACGAGAAAAGTCTAAAGAATACCGCAAGTATACTGTATCCCCATCCGTCGAGTGCCATCTCGATATGCGCAAACAAATCAGACTCGTATTTCCCCGTTATCGGATAAAGAGTCTGATTGTAATGAAGCAGTACGAGTCTAAAACAATAAAACGCAAAACAAAGCGACGAGATTATGATAAATATCGTACCCGTTATTCTTTTTGATTTATCGTTTTTCAAAATCCTTTTTCTCCAGCTCCATGAAAATTACTTCGCGAGACTCCCCGTTAGCGTTAACTCTTTCGCTTCGACCGTTATCTTTGAATCCGGCTTTTATATAGCTTTTTACCGCTCCCGTGTTGTCTTTGTAAACACGAAGGAATATCTTTTCGAGTTTTAATTCCTCAAATGCATATTGAAGGATCAGCGCAGCGCTTTTTGTGCCGACACCGTTTCCTCTGGCACTTTCTTCACCAATAAAAATTCCGTACTCCGCGCTTTTTTTATCATAATCGATATCACGAAGATACACGCTTCCGACACTTTTATCATTAAAAAGAATGATGAACTGCGCAGCCTTTCCGGTCTCAACGAAATTCTTAAGCCACTTCTCATGACTTTCTTTTGTAAATAGAGTCTGATCGATGAAACGGCTTCTGACAAAATCGGAATTTCTCCATCTGATAATATCTTCCGTATCATCGTATGTAATTGGACGTATCGTAACTTCAGCCAATTTTATTCTCCGAAAATTTTATTCTGATCAAATGATTTGCCAATCTATCTGTTTTTGTAGAATTCCTTAACCTTGCCGATGATGTATTCAACCTCTTCTTCTTTGATTCCGTAGTAAAGAGGAAGTCTTACGAGTCTTTCACTCTCTTTGGTCGTATATACGTCTTCGCCGTTAAATCTGCCGAATGACTTGCCTGCAGGTGCCGAGTGAAGAGGTATGTAATGGAATACGGCAAGTATTTCATTCTTTTTGAGGAAATCTATAAATTCGGTTCTCTCTTCAAGATCCTTACACTTAAGATAAAACATATGTGCATTGTGCTTGCAGTCCGCAGGAATGAAAGGTCTCTCTATTCTCTCGGCATTCTCAAGCTCTTCAAATGCTTCGTAGTACATATTCCAGGTCTTCATTCTGTCTGCAGTAATCTGATCTGCAAGTTCAAGCTGAGCATAAAGATATGCTGCATTTAATTCACTCGGAAGATATGAAGATCCTGCGTCAACCCACGTGTATTTATCTATCTGACCGCGGAAAAACTTCGCTCTGTTTGTACCTTTTTCTCTGATTATTTCCGCACGTTCTATGTTTTCGGGATCTCTTATGAGAATCGCACCGCCTTCACCCATGGAAAAGTTTTTGGTTTCATGGAATGAAAAGCATCCGTAATCGCCGAATGTACCGAGTGCCTTGCCCTTATATTCGGACATGATTCCCTGTGCTGCATCCTCTACTACCAAAAGATTGTGTCTTTTCGCAATATCCATGATTTTATCCATATCGCAGGAAACTCCCGCATAATGAACGGGTGCAATGGCACGTGTCTTATCGGTAATCGCATCTTCGATAAGGTTTTCATCGATATTCATCGTATCGGGACGAACGTCAACAAATACAGCTTTCGCACCTCTTAAAACAAATGCATCCGCTGTAGATACGAACGTGTAGCTTGGCATGATGACTTCATCGCCCGGCTTTATGTCACAAAGAATCGCAGCCATTTCCGTGGCATGCGTACATGATGTGGTCAAAAGAGCCTTCCTGATACCGGTCTTTTGTTCCAGCCATTCGTTGCATTTATGGGTAAAATCACCGTCACCGCAAATCTTTTGATTTTCAACGGCTTTCTTAATATACTCCATTTCTTTTCCCGTGTAGGGAGGTACGTTAAATCTGATCATTTTTTCTCCGTTTTCCGATTAAATCGGGTTCATTTTATTTTTTGGTATTTTTTACGAACAACCCAAAAATCAGTCTTCTCACAAAATCAACCAATATACCCACCGCAAATACCGCAAGTATCGTTCCGAGAAGATGTAAGATAAAAAGCGGCGTCTGAGATATCTCCTCAACCTTAAACCACTTCGGCCAAAGATATCTTAAGAGACTGTGCTCATGCAAAAGATATACTCCGAATGTTCCCTGTGCCGCAAAGAGCACTGTTTTGGCAATCCAATTCGGGCACTTCTTTTCCCCTGCTTTTACAACAAAAATGAAAAGACAGACTGACGCAAAAAGAATGAAAAACGAATTGTAGGGATAAAAATTCTTTGCATATCCGCCGAGTTTTCCGATGAAACTGTCAGCCAAAAGAAGTCCTTTTCCAAGCACAAATACCAAAAGCGAGGAAAGTGCAAAGAAAAGAAAATACATCCATCTTTGAAGTTTGAAGTCTTCCGGATATTTTCTTATGTATGCCGCAATTAAATACAGGCACGCAAACCAGCATATATCCATTCCTTCACGGTCGGTAAGCGGCTGCGTGAAAGGAAGGAATGTATTCCAAATCGAAAATACTGCCAGCGCAGCAATAATAATTCCCTTTAACTGCTTCTTTTCCATTGCATTTATTCCCTTGTTTAAGAAAGGGAAAAAGATATACAAAAGAATGTAAACGGTTGCAAACCAGTAATGCGAACCGGTAACCGGCATGATTAAGGGAATCCAGTCATAAATTCCGTTTTCAAAATTAAATGCACCCTTCGTCGCTATGGCGTAAATCACGGTTATTATCCACGAATAAAACAAAATCTGCGCCCAGAGAAGAATGACTTTTTTTATTTTAAATTCCGATGTCGAAAGGAAATATCCGCTGATTAATACATAAATATTTACGCTTCCGATGCACATAGCTTCGATAATCCAAGCAAGGTTTCGATTAAATCCCATTTGAAGAGTAAAATCTTTTAAAACATCTCCCTTGTCCAAAAAGTGTAGCGTAATAATCATAAGCATCGCAACCACACGAAGGACTTCCATATTCAGTTGTCTCGGTTTTTCGTTGCTCATAAAGATTATTTATCCTCGGATGTAATCTTTGATACAATGTATCTCGGTCTTCCCTTAACTTCCTCGTAAATTCTTGAAATATAATGTCCTATGATTCCGAGGCTTATCATGATGCATCCTCCGATTATAAGCAAAAGAAGGATAACGGTAGTAAAACCGTCGGCCGCAATATGAAGAAAATAATTAACAAGTGTCTCTGCCGCGAGTATTACGGAGAATACCAGCAAAAGCATGCCAAGCACAAATACCGCCTTAAGCGGTGCTGTAGTAAAAGATGTGGTATTGGATATAGCATATTTTACAAGACCCGAGAAGGACCATTTGCTCTTTCCCGCCTTCCTCTCGGCCACATCAAATGTAACATGCGTGCTCTTAAATCCTGCCCAGAATGAAAGTGCCCTGAAGAATGTATTTCTCTCGGGTAAATCCAAAAGCGCATTGACCACTTTTCTGTCGAGAAGCTTAAAATCCGAAGTTTTATTCATGTCAATCTTCATTAAGGAACTCATGATTCCGTAGAAGATATTCGTAAACAATCGGTAGAAAGGACTTTCTTTTCCTCTTTTTGACTTGATTCCTTCAACGACTTCATAGCCCTCTTCCCAAAGATGATACATCTCAACAAGTGTAGCGGGAGGATGCTGCAAATCGCAGTCAATTACAGCCACGCAATCGCCTTTTGCATAATCAAGTCCGGCGAAAATGGCTGCTTCTTTGCCAAAATTCCTCGAAAACTGAATTCCGCCGATTCTTTTATCCTCTTTAGAAAGTCTTTCGATGATATCAAAAGTCGCATCGGTGGAGCCGTCGGAAACGAAAAGCAAATCAAAATCTATCCCCGCTTCATCAAGCGCAGAGCCGATTGCTTTTGCAGTATTGTCGATATTGTCTTCTTCGTTGAAAGAAGGAATTATTACTGTTAATCTACCCATTTTTTCTCCCCGAAAGTAAATACTACTCGAGTTTAACGAACATTATACCGTTTACTATTTTTATGCTTCCCTTGTCCGGGAAAGAAGTCATCGTGGAATACTCCTCGGAATAATACATATCCTCAACGTATTTTCCTTCGAGAATATTAAGAGTAGCTCCAAGATAATTCTTCATAAATTCTTCGTACTGCTCTCCGCGATAAAGCAGAAAATCTCCGTCCGTTCCCCTGATTTTCTCGGTAACGTCGGAAGTAAGTTCCGTGGTCGGATAGCTTTCTTTGCTGATAACACCGACAAGACAAACGGGTATTCCCTGGAAATAACCGTCAGTCGTTTCAATTCTGTCCAAAAGACGAACGCAATATGCATAAGTCTTCTCATACTGCTGCTGAAGATTGAAATATGCGATGTTGTCCATTAACAGAAAATTATAGCACAATCCCGCTATCAACACCACCGATACGGTCTTCGCTATGTTTAACTTATCCTTGACGCTCTCAAATGCGGTTATCGTTTTTTCGGATATAACGACCATCGCAATGATGAATACTTCCCACTGCATTCTCATCAAAAGATGATACTCGACTCCGGGAGATACAAGGAGCATGATGTTGGTTCCAAAAGGCATAAGCGCGATGCATAAAAGAAGAATCAGCCAATAATACCATTTCTTAAAAGCACCGTTTTTTCCAAAGAGGACGAAAATCGCAACGATTGAAACGGATACCATAATACTCATAATAATCATGGTAAAAATATTGTTGACGAAAACTCTTCCTCTGAAAGCAAATGCACCGAAATCGGTATACATCTGTGCTATTCTCTCCGGAATCATCGTGAGGTTGAATTTGCCCATCTGATTGATTCCCTGGTAGTCGCTTAATTCTTTGTGCTGAATGGCAAGCAGGAGTTTAAGAATTCCGAAATACAATGCTCCTCCGCCGATTCCCATCATCAGATACTTAAAGCCTTTGTTCCAGACATCGTAAATATCTTCGTTGTTGATAACATCAAATACGATATCAAAAAGGCAAAGCAAAAT
>DFEM01000147.1 GCA_002369155.1 Lachnospiraceae bacterium UBA3802
GGTTGATAATAAAGCCATTGGTGAAATGGAAGAGAATCTCCCAGGCGGCACTGATTTTTCGGAATACAAAAATATAGAGAATTACAGTGATGATAATGTTTATCTCGGTGTGGAATTTGTAGAATATAAAGAGGATGAATATTATGATGTTTTGATTACATCCGATCCTCAAAAGAAAAATGCGGACCTTGTTTTAATGGCAAAAGAATATGTTCTCGGAATAGGATGCAAAAAAGGAAAGAGTTTTGAAGAGATTGATGAATTTGTTAAAGAAATTCTTTCACTAAACGGAATAGATATAAATGAAGTATGCTCTGTCGCTTCTATTGATGTAAAAAAAGACGAAGATGGCATAAAAAGATTTTGCAAAGAATATAACATTCCTTTTTTGACTTATATTGCAGATGAATTAAAAGAAGTGCAGGGAGATTTTGAAACTTCGGATTTTGTGCTTGAAAATGTAGGTGTTGACAATGTATGCGAGAGAGCGGCTGTTAAGGCGGGCGAAGTAATTGCCGGGCGAATTTCAACCCAAAGAACTGCGTTTGGGTGTAAGCCGGATAGCGAGTTTGTCGAATTGGTTGTAAAAAAACAGTCAAAGGATGGCAAAACACTTGCTGTTGCAAGGATTAAAAGATAAAAAAATGTGTTTTGAAGAAATAAATAATAAGAATAAAAGAATAAAAAAATATAGTTAATAAGAATGATTAAATAAGAATCTTATAGAAAAAGAAAAACAGAAAAAGAAAAACCGGAAGGTATAAAATGGGAAATACAGAATTCTTTAAGGATAAAACAATATATGTAATAGGCATGGGCCCGGGCTCTGAAGATGCAATGACACTCGAAGCAAAGAAGATTTTAAAAGAGAGCGATGTCATCGTAGGATACACGGTCTATCTTGATCTTTTATCGGATGATCTTAAAGACAAAGAGCTTATTTCCACACCGATGAAAAAAGAAGAGGAAAGATGCATCATAGCCTTTGAAGAAGCGAAGAAGGGTAAGAACGTATCTTTTATCTCAAGCGGAGATGCGGGGATTTACGGAATGGCTTCCCTTATGATAGAAATCGGAGAAGACTATCCTGATATAAATGTTAGGATTATTCCCGGAGTTACCGCAGCATCAAGCGGCGCGGCGGTTTTGGGCGCACCGATTAATCACGATTTCTGCGTGATAAGTTTGAGTGATTTACTTACTCCTTTTGAAAAAATCGAGAAGAGATTAAGAGCGGCGGCCATGGGAGATTTTGCAATCGTGATTTATAATCCTTCCTCTCATAAAAGAAAAGATTATTTAAAGAAGGCATGCGAAATACTTCTTGAAGTTCTTCCTCCCGATACAGCATGCGGCTATGTAAAAAACATAGGACGGGAAGGATGCAGCGCACATTATTGCAGTCTTTCTCAATTAAAGGATGAAGAAGTCGATATGTTCACAACAGTTTTTATCGGCAATTCCGAGTCCCGTATGATAAACCAAAAACTTGTAACACCGAGAGGCTATAAAAGAGAAAACGATTAGGAAATGAATAATATTCTTATTTTTGCAGGCACCACAGAGGGCAGAAAGGTGTCTGAATTTCTTTCAAATAACAGAATAAAACACACAGTCTGTGTAGCCACAAAGTATGGTGAAGAAATGATTGAAAAGAATGAATTCGTCGATATTCATTGCGACAGAATGGATGAGCGAGAAATCAGATCTTTTCTTTTGGAGCATACATTTGATTTGGTCATTGATGCGACACATCCGTATGCATTTGAGGTTACTAGAAACATAAAGCAGGCGATTGAAGAGATTAACGGTAAAGTAAGATATATAAGGCTTATGCGTGATATGGGAAACAATACCGACAACGAAATGATTAAATATTTTAATTCAAATGAAGAATGTGCCAAGGCTTTAACTCAGACAAACGGCAACATCCTGCTTACCACGGGAAGCAAGGAGCTTTCTTTGTATGCCGAAAATGAAACCATAAAAAACAGATTGTTTGCAAGGGTAATTCCAAGTGAGGAATCGATTAGCATTTGCAATTCTTTGGGTATTACCGGCAAAAACATAATAGCCATGCAGGGACCCTTTACGGAAGGGATGAATGAAGCACTTATCGACATGTATGATATTTCCGTGATGGTCACAAAGCAAAGCGGCGTAACGGGCGGCTATTTTGAAAAAGCGGATGCGGCCAAAAAGAAGAATATTCCTCTTTTTGTGATAGGGCTTCCGGAAAGCGAAGAAGGAATATCATTAAATGAAGTGTTAAAAGAACTTAAGGAAAAGATTCTCACAAAAGAAAAGCCCGAACTGACGGCACAAAAAGAATCAAATTCGGATTCATCGAAAAAAACTGATTCAAGCGATTCAAATGCTTATGGAATCAAAAATGAAATATCCCTCATCGGTATCGGAATGGGAGATGAGTCCCTTTTGACTATGGAGGCAAAGGAAGCAATTGAAAGTGCCGATGTAATTTTCGGAGCGACAAGGCTGATTGATTCAACTTCTAATCAGACTGCCCCAAAATATCCTCTATATCTTTCAAAGGACATCATTCCGAAACTAACGGAAATAAAGGAGAGCATGGATAAATTTAAAACTGCAATCCTTTTTTCCGGAGATTCTTCGTTCTACAGCGGGGCAACATCTTTATACGAAGCATTAAATACGCCGGAAATTAAATCAGGGTTTAACATTCGAATCATTCCCGGGATTTCAAGCATATCTTATCTTGCTTCAAGAATAGGAGTTTCGTATTCAGACGCAAATATACTCAGCATTCACGGCAGGGAAATCAAGAATATTGCCAAAAGGATAGCGGTTTCAAAGAAAACATTTATTCTTTTGTCCGGTGCAAAAGACATAAATGCACTTAGTGAGAAATTAAAAAGCGAAGGATTGGAAAGTTTAAAACTTACCGTCGGAAGAAATCTGTCTTACCCCGACGAAGAAATAAAAGATATTACGCTTGATGAAGCAAAGACTTTTGACAAAGACGGAGTGATTACTCTTTTTATCGAAAATCACGATGCAAAAAAGAAAAGAAGCACACATGGACTTAAAGACAATTGTTTTTTGAGAAATACCACACCGATGACCAAGGAAGAAGTCAGGGAAGTAAGCATCTGCAAACTTCGTTTGAATGATGATTCGATTCTTTTTGACATAGGAAGCGGCACCGGATCGATTGCCGCAGAGTGCGCTCTTTTATCAGCTGATTCAGAAGTCATCGCGATAGAAAAGAAAGATGAAGCGTCTGATTTAATCGAAGAGAATATAAAGAAATTCAATCTTGAAAATATATCGTTAATAAGGGGAAGCGCACCTGAAGCTCTCGACGGATTAAAGACTCCCACGCATGCATTTATCGGCGGAAGCAGCGGAAACCTGAAAGAGATTCTGGATAAATTATCGCTTATGAATCCCTCGATGCGTGTGGTCATAAATGCGATTACGATAGAGACTCTGCTTGAGATGAAAAAGATCCCCGAACTCTTTAAGGTTAAGGATTTTGAGATAATTCAGATGCAGGTATCAAGAGCCAATGCTGCGGGAGACTATCATTTGATGAAGGCCGAAAACGGCGTATGGATTTGTTCGTTTGATTTTGATATGTGAGGATATTTATGAATAAAGGGAGAGTAATGATTGCCGCACCCAAAAGCGGAAGCGGCAAAACGAGCGTGACCATAGCTCTTCTTGAAAATTTAAAAAAGCGAAATGTGAAGGTTTGTTCTTTTAAATGCGGACCGGATTACATAGATCCTCTTTTTCATAAGAGTGTTCTGGGAATTCCTTCTTTTAACCTTGATACGTTTTTTACTGACGAAAAAACTACAAGAGAGATTTTCGAAATCCATTCATCGGATTATGATTTTGCCGTCATGGAAGGAGTTATGGGGTTGTTTGACGGACTCGGCGGCATAAGAGAAGAGGGGTCTTCCTATCATCTGGCAAGGGTTACGAATACACCGATTATTCTCGTACTTGACGCTAAAGGCGCATGCAAATCAATACTTCCGATGATTGCGGGCTTTAAGGCATATGATAAAGAAGACCTGATTAAGGGTGTTATATTAAACCGTACATCCGAATCAGTGTTTAACATTGTTGCACCTCTTATTGAAAAAGAGTTAAGTGTCAAGGCGCTCGGATTTATTCCCGAGAAAAAAGATGCAATCATCCCTTCAAGACATTTGGGACTTTTTACGCCGGATGATGAGGAAAAAGTAAAAAATGTTATTGAAATTTTATCTGCGGAATTCGAAAAGAATGTGTCGTTTGAAAAGATTGAGGAAATAGCTGCCCGCAAGGAATGGAAGAATTTTCATGATTCGACAAAGCCATTTTTAGAAATTGACTCAAAAAAAACGGGCACATGCACAATTGCGGTTTCAAAAGACGAGGCATTTTGCTTTATCTATGAAGACAACATAAGACTCTTAAGAGAGAACGGAGCGAATATAGTTTATTTTTCGCCTCTTCACGATGAAGCTGTTCCAAAAGATGCGGATGCGATTCTTTTAACGGGCGGTTATCCCGAAGAATATCTTGAGGCTCTTTCGAAAAATAAGAGCATGATGGATTCGATTAAAGAACTGCATGGTAAGAATATCCCCATAGCAGCGGAATGCGGCGGATTCATGTACCTTCATAAAAGCATCGAAGACAGGGATAAAGAAAGGTACGAAACAGTCGGAATAATTGATGCAAACTGTGTTTTTACCGGTAAATCCGTCAGGTTCGGATATATCGAAATCAAAGAAAAGAAGGCATCTTTCCTTAACGGGGAAGCGATAAAGGGGCATGAATTCCATTATTATGACAGCGAAAGAAACGGGGACTCTTGCATTGTTACCAAACCTGTCAGCGGGAAGCGGTATGAGAGCATTATCGAGAATGACAATATGTTCGTCGGATTTCCGCACCTTTATTACCCCTCGAATCCTTCTTTTGCAAAGAATTTTGTAAAAAAGGCCGTGGATTTTAAGAATAAAAGACAGAGGTAGATTATGAGTTTTTCTAACAGATATTTTGAAAACAGGGACTGCGAGTATTATCCCTGCCACAAGGGAACGGATGAGATTAACTGTCTTTTCTGCTACTGCCCGCTCTACAGGCTGGAAAACTGTCCGGGAAACCCGGAATACAAGAAAAAGGGAGATAAAACCGTAAAGTCCTGTATAAACTGTACTTTTCCGCATAAAAAGGAAAATTACGATAAGATTAACGAGATATTAAAGAACCTTTAGAATAATATGTGATAAATTGTCGCTTTACTTGTGTCCTTTACCCTAAAATGATATAATTTAAGGGTTAAGGACTCTTTTGTTTTTAACAGGATAACAACCTATTTTTGTGTAGAGGGGAAAGCGAATGAAATTGGGTAAAATTGATTTTAATTTGGGAAAAGAATCAAGAAAAATAATAGCGGCAGTATCGGCCGTATCGCTTCTTTTTGCAAGCGGCTGTACATTTAATTTATCCGTAGACGAATCCGAAAAGGATGATACAAACGAACATGCGGTAATAGTCGAAAATGAAATTAATACACCGGATGTAAATACAAACACGACTCAGCCTGATTCGAATACAGACGATAATCAAACAGGTTCGGGAGATGACACTCAGAATAAAGTTACTTTGACAGAAAACGAAAACTGGGGATTTGAATCAGCCTACCCCGGTTCGTTTGCCGACAGAATACAGGGATTATATAAAGTCGAGTCGGATACCGAAGAGGCTTATGTGGAATTCTATAATCTCGGTGGCAACATCTATGGATATTATTCCGGAGACAAATATGGTTTTATGGAGCTTTTTGCAACAGGTGAAGAAGGATTTGTTTCCAAGGACGAAGATTCCATGGAGGTCGAAATGACTACATTGGTTGATGATTCGCTGCTCTCGAACGGTCTGCCCGCTTCTTTCACAATGACCTTACTCGATAACGGAATTGAATTATCGAATTATGATTCGACATCGGGTGAGATGCTTTTTGAAGAGGATGCCAAGCTTACCAGAATTGAAGGTGAAATGGGTCACCTTCCGGGATTCAGTTATGCTGACGGAAAGGAAAATGTAGCTAAGATTTGCGGTGATGTAGGTCTTGAAATCGGAGGCTGCCCCGATGAAATTGAGGGAAGCTGGATATTGCTCGGCGACACATCAGATGCTTTGATGCTTGAATTTACAGACAAAGGATACGTACAGGCGTATTCAAAGACCGACGGCATACCCGTAATTTTTATGCGAGGTACCTATGTGGAGGCCAAGGATAAGGTTAACGGCGGTACGGATATTTATTTAGCCCTTCATTATCCGACAGATGGCGGTGTTTTAACCTTTGAATTTTGCTATGTTGAGGAAAACGGTGCTCTCAGTGTGGTTGACGGAAGTCTGCAATTCGGTATGAACGTAGCATGGGAAGGCGCTTTGTTTATTCCGTATTCCTTAGATGATATTCCCAGACATTTCTGCGACCTCGATTACGGATTTTCGGATGCGGCGGGAACATATCATTCAGATGATGGTTATGAGTTGATTCTTTCGGACGACGGATTCTTTTATCTCTATGAGGAAAACGGTGAAGAGAGCATGAAAATTGCCGACGGATATTGCGAAGCGAATCCGGGAGGATATAACCTTTACGTATCGGATTTAAAGGGTGAGGAAGAAGATGAACTGTATGGATTCATAGCTTTTATGGACCAGGGAGTAATTGATCTTACACTTTATGAGACAGGAGAAACGATAGAGTTTTATTACGTTTATTAAGGATGAATCATGGAATCAACATTAAGAAGAACGTGGTCGGAAATTAATCTCGATGCGCTGAAATTTAATTATGAAAAAATCAGAGAAAAAACAGGCAAGGGAGTCAAGTTCCTCGGAGTGGTAAAAGCCGATGCCTACGGACACGGTTCAATCGCCGTGGCAAAAACGCTCGAGGAAAGCGGCGCAGATTATCTGGCGGTGAGCAGCATCGATGAAGCCATGGAACTTAGAGTAAACGACATTAAAATGCCGATTCTCATCCTCGGACACACGCCCAAGGAACAGGTTCAAAGGCTTATCAAATACAATATTACACAGGCTGTAACCTGCAGGGCCAAGGCTGTTGAATATTCGGAAGAAGCTGTTAAAATCGGCGGAACGTTAAAAGTACACATCAAAGTGGATACCGGTATGTCAAGACTCGGATATTTATGCGAGGGCAATTTTTTTGACAACGGTGTAAAAGGCATATGCGAAGCCATCAACATGCAGGGTCTTTATGCCGAAGGAATATTTACTCATTTTGCGGTAGCGGATGAGGAAGGCGATGAAAACCTTGAATATACAAAGCATCAGTTCAAACTTTTTACGGATGTCTGCAGTGAGGTCGAAAGAAGAGTGGGAAGAAGATTCGAGATTAAGCACTGCGCCAATACCGGTGCCGTTGCAAGATTTCCTGAAACTTATCTTGATATGGTTCGCCCCGGTCTTTTGCTTTACGGATACGGTGAATTTGCAAAAGAGATGGGCCTTAAGCCCGTGATGACATTAAAGACCACGGTATCGACAATCAAGGTTTATCCCGAAGGAACGAAGATAAGCTACGGCGGAATATATGTGACCGACAAGACCACAAGAATCGGCGTGCTTCCTTACGGATATGCAGACGGTTTCTTAAGATGCCTGTCCAATAAATGCACACTTATGACTTCGGACGGTCCCGCACCCATAAGGGGTAAGATATGCATGGATATGTGCATGCTTGACATTACGGATAAGCCCGGTGTGGAAGTCGGAAGCGAGATTGAAATATTCGGAGAGAAGAATTCAATCGATGAATTAAGCAAAACAGCGGGTACCATTCCTTACGAACTCACATGTTCGGTAAGCAAGAGAGTACCGAGAGAATATATCAAAAACGGCGAAGTAATCGGCCGCGAATTAATGCTTAGAATGTAAAAAGGAGCCAAAATGTTCAGAATCACACCAAACACACAGATAGGAGAACTTTTAAGAGAATTCCCGGAGGCAGCAGGTATTCTTCAGGAGATGGGAATGCATTGCCCCGGATGCCCTTCGGCGCAGCATGAGACACTTGAAGAGGCATGCATGGTTCATGATATGGATATTGATTCTCTTGTAGAGGATTTAAAGGGATTTCTTGAGAATATGTAATATTTCATAGGGGGGTTTATGAAAACATTATTAAAAAATGCCCGTGTGATAAATGTATTCACGGAGACAATCGAAGAGACGAATGTTCTTATCGAAAAAGACAAGATAATCGGAGTCGGAGATTATTACTCGGATGGTGACGCAGATGTAATCGAAGATCTTTCGGGTAAATACATCTGCCCAGGATTTATCGACGGACATATACATATCGAGAGTACGATGATGGTGCCTTATTCTCTGGCACAGTCAGTGCTTGTTCACGGAACGACGGCGGTAGTGACCGACCCTCATGAAATAGCCAATGTATGCGGCGTGGACGGCATAAGATATATGCTTGAGATGAGCGAAAATCTTCCTCTTCACGTATATGTCATGATTCCCTCCTGTGTGCCCGCCACATGTTTTGACGAAGCGGGAGCTTCGCTGAAGGCAGAAGATATTGAATTTTTATACAATGAAAAAAGAGTGCTCGGCCTTGCAGAGATGATGAATTATCCGGGAGTCATTTATGATGATGCTCCGACACTCGACAAGATTAAATCATGTGTTGAAAAAGGCAGACCCGTCGACGGTCATGCACCTCTTTTATCGGGAAGAGATCTTGATAAATACATAAGTGCCGGAATCAATTCGGATCACGAATGTTCAAGTGCCGAAGAAGCAATCGAAAAGCTTTCCAAAGGACAGTGGATTATGATTCGTCAGGGCTCCGCTGCAAAGAATCTCGAGAAACTTCTTCCTCTTTTTGAAGCGCCCTATTATTTAAGAAGCATACTTGCGACGGATGACAGAAACCCTGCGGATATTATCGCGGAAGGACATATAGACAATATCGTAAGACTTGCTGTTAAAGCCGGCAAGAATCCGGTACGTGCAATAAAGATGGCATCATTTAATCCTGCGCAGTATTTCAGAATTGACAGAGTGGGTGCTGTTGCTTGCGGATACAAAGCGGATCTGCTTGTTTTGGACAATCTCGATAATATCGAAATAAAAGATGTATATTCAAACGGCGTGAAAGTCGTAGACAATAAAAAACTTCTGGATTTTGAAATTCCAAAAGCCGAAGATATGATTACCGGAAGTGTAATGAATTCATTCCACATGCCGGATTTGAAAAAAGAGGATTTCTTCATTGAACCCAAAGGAAACAAAGTCAGGGTTATTGAAGTGATTCCCGGAGAAATATTAACAAACGAACTTATCCTGGAACTTGATTTTGACAAAAATAACGGAATTGATGTCGATAAAGACATTATTAAAATCGCCGTTATCGAAAGACATAAGAATACGGGACACAAAGGTGTCGGATACATAAAAGGAATCGGCATCAAAAACGGTGCGCTTGCGGGCAGTGTATCGCATGATTCGCATAATCTCATAGTAATCGGAAGCAGTGATGAAGATATGTGTATCGCAGCCAATCACATCAAAAAAATCGGCGGCGGTCTTTGCGTCGTAAAAGAAGGAAAAGTTATTTCCGAGGTAAGACTTCCTGTTGCGGGACTAATGAGTACCGAATCGGCGGCAAACATTGCAAAAGCCAATGAAGATTTAAGAGAGAGTGCAAAAGAACTCGGTGTATATGACAATATCGAGCCTTTTATGAATATGGCTTTCGTGAGTCTTCCCGTTATCCCTGTTTTGAAGATGACCACGCAGGGGCTCGTAAATGTGTCCGAATTCAAGAGAGTGGATTTGTTTGCCGAATGATTGAGACATGAAGGAGTAATGCATGATATACAGAACGCTTGCGTTCATTATTTTGCTCGCTTTTTATTTGATTTATTTTCTGAAAATGGTTCTTTTGAAAAAAAGAAACATCGTAAGAGATAAGATTCATCAAAGCGATTCGGGCAAAGTCAAACTCAGTGAAATTATTTTCAAAACCACGGCAATAGTCGCTCCGCTTTTACAGCTAATAAGCATTATAGTCGGAAGGTCATATCTGCCGATTATGTGCAAGGTTCTCGGAGTGTATTTCGGAATAATTGCCGATGCTGTTTTGCTTTTGACATTTTTGCACCTTAAAAACAATAAAACAAAGCATGCGGGCATATACAGGTATTCAAGAAATCCTTCATATCTTGCTTTTAATCTTTTGTTTACGGCGATGACGATAATGTACTGCAATCCCGTACTTATAGCCGTTTCGTTTTTTACTTTGATTTTCTTTCACATAAGCATTTTGAAAGAAGAGAAATACTATAAGAATACTGATGAAAGTTTTGCCGAATACATAAACAACACCAGCAGATATTACGGATTCGGAAAATTCAGCTTTAAAAAGACAATATGCGCTTTTTACCTCTTGCTTGTCATCTGGTGCATACTTTATTTTTGCACATTGATATTTTACGCGGGTATTTTTCTTTCGTGGATTTGGATATGGATTCTTATCGGTATATGTGCATTCATAAGATTTATAATGCTAAAAAGAGACATTGACGGTGTCTCAAAAAAGAAAATACCGATAATCATAAGATGCATATATTATTCGCTTTACCTGATAAGCCTTGTCGCTTTCATATATGTTGAATGCAATGTGTTTCGGGCAATGTATGCAAACCCCGAGCCGAATCTTGAATATGTTATTGTACTCGGTGCCGGACTAAACGGTTCTACCCCAAGCAACACTTTGAGAAAGCGAATTGAAGAAGGCTATACATATATGTCCGATAATCCGGACACTTTGTTAATTGCTTCCGGGGGACAGGGATTCAAAGAATCAATAAGCGAAGCTGAGTGCATTAAAAGGGAATTGGTGAAGATGGGAATTGACGAGGATCGTATTATCCTTGAAGACAGATCCACCAGCACCATCGAGAATCTTAAGTTCTCCCTTGAGATAATCAAAGACAAAAATGCGAGAGTTGGTATTATAACCAACAGCTTTCACGAATACAGAGCGGGAATTATCGCAAAAGACGTCGGTTTTACGAATGCATATTCGGTACCTGCGACGACTCTTATGCCTGTGGGTATTCACTATATGTTGCGAGAATTTTTCGGAGTGGTGAGACTCTTTATGGAACTTATGAAAAATTAACCGAAAGGTTTGGAGGATACATGGATAAAATTCAATTGATTCATATCGGAAAAGCTAAATGTGCGATTGATATGGGAGACGGAAGCGAGAGAGGAGAATATGTCAATCAGGATTATATGTTAAACACTCTCGGTCGTCCGATGAGAGCTGTATCGTTAATGACATCGTATTATCCGCTTGATGAAGCATTTCCAAAGAGGGCCCACGATGCTTTTTCGGATAAGGAGATTTCTTTTCAGTGGGATTATCCCTATGACGATTATGAGACTTATAAAGGCGGTCTTATAGGACAGCTTGACAGGGAGCCCTTCAACTGGATGAGAGATGTAAGAAAACACGGTCAGGATGTATGTCTTACGATTACGGTTGACCCAAATGTTTCGGATGATCACATAAGAGCCATCGCGAAGGATTTATCGACATTCGGAAGAGTGATGCTTCGTATAAATCACGAAGCCGGCGGAGACTGGTTTTCATTTACAAAGAGAGCAACGTATGAGGAGATAGCACTTTTCTTTGCACATGTGTGCGACATATTCCACGAGGAGGCAAAGAACGTAAAACTTATTCTTTGTTTAAACGGCCTTGATCCGGACGGCACGATTGAAAAAGAAGAGGCTTTCATACCTGCAATCAAAGCGTGCGATATCTTTTCAATGGACAGATATATGTCGCTTCACTGGGGATGGCCTTATGATGTGGCAGGGAAAGACACAAAGAATTATTACAGAGAAAAAGTTAAAAATATATACGACATGGGTAAGGCCTGCGCAAAGAGATTTGAAGCGGTAGCGGGAGAAAAAAGACCCATGGTGCTTTCTGAGATGAATGCGGACGGAGATGTCACCGGACCTTACGAACAGTGTGACATGCTAAAAGAGTTTTGCTCTCTTTTGAAAGATGATGAAGAAAAATGGCTTGAAGGATTTACATTCTATCAGTTCAGAGACAGAGGGCGTCTCGGACTTGAGTGGGAAGATCCGAACAACAAAGATGTCGGAATCAAACTTCCCTTAATGGATACGTTTAAGGAAATAATCAACGATGAATATTTCATGCCAAAGATTGAAGGTAAAGGAGAGGCTTCACTTCCCGTCAGATTAAGATGGGGCGGGGCGGAAGACAGTGAAGGAATTGCAATCGAAGTTCCTTTTGAAAAAGAACCCGTCTTCTTTGAAGCATATTTTAGAGACGAATTAAAAGATGCGAATCTTTTACTTGAGATAAACGGCAAATGGTTTTACAAGGCTACCGGGACGGAATTTATTGATTTTATGCCTGCATTTTTTGAAGGCAAAAAGGCATCGGGAAAGACTTTGGCACTTAAGATTTTTGCTCCTCCCGCAACCGGAGAAAACGATCCCGCTCAGGGTGATGACTGGGCAGAAAACTGGTATTATACTTTGAACAAACTGCCGGAAATAAGACTTGAATACGAAGCGGTAATTTAGGAAAATAAAGAAATACAAACATATTCAGAGAGGATTGAAATGGAAAAAATTATTACAAGTTTATTGGAAACGGATGCTTACAAATTTTCGATGGGACAGGCGATTTATCACCAATTCAGCGATTACAAGACAACATGGGATTTTAAATGCCGTAACACGGATGTTCATTTTACACCCGAGATGGTAGAAGAAATCAAAAGACAGATTAAGCTTTACTGCGGTTTGAGATTTAAGGAAGACGAACTTGAATATCTTCACAATATCAAATGGATTAAAGGTTCATATGTTGATTTCTTAAGACTCTGGAAACCCAGATACGAGGATTTTGAGATTACAACAGATGCGGAGTGCGGTCTTGCAATCGAGACAAAGGGTACATGGCTTAATACTTCAATGTATGAGATTCCCACCCTTGCCATCGTCAACGAAGTTTATTTCAGAATGGCATATGATTATGATGATCTTTTCAAGAGCTTCAGAGAAAGACTTGCAAACAAGGTATCAAAGCTTGAGAGCGGTATTTACGAGATAAGTTCGTTTTCGGAGTTCGGTATGAGAAGAAGACTCTCTGCCGAAGCACAGGACCTTGCGGTAAGAAGCCTTAAGAACGGAAAACTGAGAAACTCTACATTTGTCGGAACATCAAATGTTTATCTTGCAAAGAAGTACGGCATTACACCTGTCGGAACAATGGCACATGAATGGATTATGTGTGTGGGCCAGGGCAATCACAAACACAATCCCGCATATTCCAACTGGT
>DFEM01000153.1 GCA_002369155.1 Lachnospiraceae bacterium UBA3802
CTTCTCTCGCGAATCCCATCTCGTGAGTGACCACGATCATCGTCATATGCTGCTCCGCGAGGCCCTTCATTACATTGAGTACCTCTCCGGTGATCTCCGGATCAAGCGCAGACGTGGGCTCGTCAAAGAGCATGATCGCCGGGTCCATGGCAAGACCTCTCGCGATCGCGATACGCTGCTTCTGGCCGCCCGAGAGCTGATTGGGATAAGCATTCGCTCTGTCAGCAAGACCTACTCTTTCAAGAAGTTCCATGGCTTCTTTGATTGCCTCTTCCTTTGACTTGCCCTGGAGTTTTGTAGGGCCAAGAATCAGGTTTTTAAGAACTGTCATGTGAGGGAAGAGATTGAATTGCTGAAATACCATTCCCATCCTCTCACGATGAAGATTAATATTCGTTTTCTTGTCGGTAATGTCGATGTCTTCAAAAAGAATCGTACCGCTTGTGGGTTCCTCAAGTCTGTTAAGACATCTGAGGAAGGTGGATTTTCCGGAACCGGAAGGACCTACCACAAATACAACATCACCTTTGTAAATATCTATGGATACTCCGTTAAGTGCATGCAGATCATCGAAATGTTTCGAAAGATTTTTCACACTTATAAGGACCTGTTTTTCATTATTATCGCTCACTGTTTCTCAACCTCCTCTCCAGTCTCTTAAGAAGGAACGTAAGAAGCATTACGATTGCCAGATAGATGGCCGCTACCGATAAGAGAGGCATAAAAGGATTGTATGTCTGGCTTCTTATGATGTCGGCACCCTTGGTCAAATCTTCGAGTGCTATATATCCCGCTACGGATGTCTCTTTTAAGAGAACGATGAACTCGTTGCCGAGTGCGGGAAGAACGTTTTTGAATGCCTGCGGAATGATGATGTACCACATGGTCTGAATATAATTAAATCCAAGAGATCTTCCGGCTTCCATCTGGCCGGGATCTATGGACATGATTCCGCTTCGAACTATTTCAGCCACATATGCTCCGGAATTGATACCGAAAGCTATAATGGCAACAAAAATCTTGTCGACTCTCGTCGAGCCGAATATTACAAAATAAATAATCAAAAGCTGAACTACAACCGGCGTTCCTCTGATTACGGTAAGATAAATATTCGCAAGAAAATTGCAAATTTTAAGCTTTCCGGTCTTTTCATAAGTGGAACGAATTATAGCCACAACGAAGCCTATGGCAATACCGATTAAAACGGCAAAGAGAGTTACTCTCAGAGTAACTCCCAAACCGTTTATAATGTATTTCCATCTGCTTTCTTCTATAAAGTTTTGTTTAAAACTGTCAAGAAATGTCATAAAAGCACCTAGTTATCGGCAGAGATGTATTTGTTTACGATCTCATCAAGTTTGCCGGATTCTTTAAGCTTTGCTATCGCAGAGTTTACTTCGTCAAGAAGTTCTGTGTTGTTCTTTGCGATTGCTATAGCATATTCCTCATAAGTGAAAGCTTCGTCTACGATCTTTAAACCTTCGTTCTGTGATACGTATACTTTAGCGGGCTCATTATCAATGATAACCGCATCAATCTTTCCCTGAAGAAGAGCCTGAACAGCTTCGAATCCTTTGTTGTAACGTTCAAGTGTTGCATCTTCGATATCTTCGGCATAAATATCACCTGTGGTACCAAGCTGAACACCGATTGTCTTGCCGATCAAATCATCGGGAGAGGAAATCTCCGAATCATCCAATACAATTATTACCTGAGCTGCAGTTGCATAAGGAGTAGAGAAGTTAATGTTCTTAAGTCTGTCTTCCGTAACGGTAAGACCGGCTGCTCCCAAATCTGCTTTTCCGGTATATACAGAAGTGATAACCGAATCGAATGCCATGTCCTCGATGACGAGTTCTCTTCCCATTTCGTCAGCGATTGCCTGACAAATTTCAACGTCTATTCCTACAATCTTATCCCCTTGATGATACTCGTAAGGAGGAAACTCTGCATTTGTTGCCATTACAAGTTCATCTTTTTTTGACGTACAAGCCACAAGTGAAAATACCATCATCAAACTTGCAGCCAAGCATAAAAATTTTTTCATGTGATCACCTCTCCGTCGCGATTAACGACTTATTTTAATATCCCATTCCGCCCATGCCGGCGCCTGCAGGCATTGCAGGTGTATCTTCCTTGATATTTGCAACGGCACTTTCTGTTGTAAGGAATGTGGATGCTACGCTGGTAGCATTCTGAAGTGCGCTTCTTGTAACCTTTGCAGGATCAAGAATACCTGCTTCAACCATATTAACGTATTTCTCGTTAAGAGCATCAAATCCGAATCCCACCTCAGATTCAAATACCTTGTTAACAATTACGGATCCGTCAAGTCCTGCATTTGCTGCAATGTGGAACAAAGGAGCCTTAAGTGCGGTAAGAACGATCTGAGCACCTGTCTTCTCATCGCCTTCGAGTTTATCGGCAAGTTCCTTAACCTTCTTGGAAGCGTGAATGTATGCCGATCCGCCGCCTGCGATAATTCCTTCTTCAACTGCTGCCTTTGTAGCTGCCAAAGCATCTTCCATACGAAGCTTTGCTTCTTTCATTTCGGTCTCTGTTGCAGCACCTACTTTGATAACTGCTACGCCGCCTGCAAG
>DFEM01000144.1 GCA_002369155.1 Lachnospiraceae bacterium UBA3802
CGTATGAAGGATGTTGAAGAAGCTCAGCAGAAGATTGTTAATACGATAAGAAAACTTGAGGATTCCGGAGAAATCGTTATCTCCAGAGGCGGAGGAGATGAGATAATTGTATAATAATCTTTATAAATCATCTTACGTTAATCAGGATCAGAAAGTCCGCGTAATCGAGTCCAATGATCTTGTCGCAAAAAAACTTGATAATATTGCCAATACCATTATTTCCGATAATTCCGACGAAGGCGGAGAGGGGATAATGCAGGAAGTTTCCGCTGCCAATGTTGCGAGTCTTTTAAGTGATGAAAACGATAAAAAAGTTAAGAACTTCGATGTGACGCAAAATATTAATTCCAAGAATTCGATGAGCAAGGAATCGGTTCAAATCGTCAACAACATGGCGAGTGATATAGTCACAAGAGCAAACAACGAAGCTGAGAAAATCATAAGAGAAGCTACCATCGAAGCTGAAAATATCAAACAGCAGGCTTATAAAGCCGCAAGAGCAATGGGCTACGATGAAGGAATCAATGCCGGCAAGGAAGCACTTATCGAAAAAGAACTTCTTTTAAACAAACAAAAAGAAGAACTCGTAGAAGAATACAAAGCAAAAATCGATGAAATAGAACCTGCACTCGTTGACGTTTTAACCGATATTTACGAGCATGTTTTTCAGGTTGATTTTTCAGATCGTAAGGAAGTAATTTACCATCTCGCCAAAAACACTTTGGCATCTATGGAAACAGGAAAGACATATACGCTTCGTCTTTCGCCCGATGATTTTAACTTCCTTACCATGCAAAAAAGAGAGCTTGTCAAAGGAAGCGGTATTCCCGTTGAAAGTCTTGAATTTATCGAAGACAAGTCTCTTACTCAGGGCAATGCGTTTATAGAAACCGGCGGCGGTATTTTTGACTGCTCCGTTACAACGCATCTTGATAATTTGCGTAAAACCCTGCAGGTATTAAGCTTCGAAAAAGAAAAATAAGCGAATGGTCGAATCATGAACATAGCGAAATATCAGGAAGTTAAATACAAAAAATTCTTCAATAAACTCGGAAAAGTGGTCAATGTAGTCGGTCTTACCGTTGAATCTTCCGGACCCGACGCCACTCTGGGTGATATTTGCAAGATTTATACCGACAATTTAAAAAGCAATTACATCGTTGCGGAAGTTGTCGGATTTAAAGATAATAAGACACTTCTGATGCCGTATGAAGTTACAAGCGGTATCGGACTTGGTTGCCTGGTTGAAAACGAAGGATGTCCTTTGAAGATTCAGGTCGGACCTTTTCTTTTAGGAGAGGTTCTTGACGGTCTCGGCCGTCCGATGGATGGACGTGTTTTCACATCAGGCATTTCTTATAGTGTTGAGAATGCACCGCCCGATCCCATGAGCAGGGAGATTATCGATGAAGTTCTTCCTCTTGGTGTCAAAGCGGTTGACGGACTCATTACAATCGGCAAGGGCCAGAGAATCGGTGTTTTTGCCGGTTCCGGTGTCGGTAAATCCACCCTTATGGGTATGTTTGCAAGAAACACAAAAGCTGATATTAACGTCATTGCTCTTATCGGAGAGCGTGGACGTGAAGTTAGAGAATTCATAGAAAGAGACCTTGGCGAAGAGGGTATGAGAAGAAGTGTCGTTGTAGTTGCAACTTCCGACAAACCCGCTCTTGAAAGAAACAAAGCTGCCAAGACTGCGACTGCCATTGCCGAATATTTCAGAGACAAAGGCAAAGACGTCCTTTTGATGATGGATTCACTTACACGTTTCTCAATGGCGCAAAGAGAAATCGGTCTCGCATCGGGTGAACCTCCCGTAACAAGAGGTTATCCGCCTTCGGTATATGCTGAAATGCCAAAACTTTTGGAGCGAGCCGGCAGGGATGAGAAAGGCTCCATTACAGGTCTTTACACGGTACTTGTCGACGGTGATGATTTTAACGAACCCATTACCGATACTGCGCGAAGCATCCTTGACGGACATATTATGCTTAACAGAAAACTTGCGCATAAGAACCATTATCCCGCGATTGATATTTTGCAATCCATATCAAGATGTATGTCTTCGATTGTTGACAAGCAGCAAAAAATCGATGCAGGAAAACTTAAAAATATTCTTGCCACATATCAGGATGCGGAAGACCTTATAAACATCGGCGCTTACAAAAAAGGATCCAATGCCGCGATTGACGAATCGATTGCGTATATAGGAAAAGTTAATGAATTCCTTATGCAGGGTACTGATGAAAAATTCACTTACGAGGAAACCAGGAATTTAATGCATCAATTGTTTGAATGATAGGTATTTATTATGGCTGTCTACAAATATAAAATGCAGGGCGTTCTTGATATCAAGGAAAAACTTGAGACGCAGTCCAAACAGGAATTTGCCAATGCGAACCTTAAGTTGATGGAAGAAGAAGCACTGCTTGAACAGATAAGACAACGCAAACAGGAATACATTGACGAGGGCGTACAATTGAGACTCAAAGTTATTGACCCCGTCGCCATTGACATCAACAAACGGTCCGTCGAAGTTATGGAAGACAACGAAAAGGCACAGGAGAGAGAAGTAGCCGTTGCCAGAAAAAATGTCGAAGCAGCCAGAAAAAAGATGATGGATGCAAGAACCGAGACAAAGATTTACGAGAAATTAAAAGAAAACGATTTCAAAGAATTCATGATAGAAGAAGGTAAAGCGGAAAGCAAAGAAATCGACGAGCTAAACAGTTTCAGATTTTCCGAAAAGTCCAGAAGAGGAGAATAAAAGATGGCTTCTTCACCGGAAGAGTTAAAATTAAAAGAAGAAAAAAAGAAAATCGAGGACGAGAAGAAAAAGTTAAAGGATGAACAGAAAAAGGCTCAAAAAGAAGCCAAGAAACGTGCCAAGGAACTCGCCAAGCAGGAAAGCGAACTTTACGATGAAAACTCGGGTTCAAGCATGTTCGGCGCAATCCTTATTACAATCATTCTTATCATCGTATGGATTGGAATATTCTGTCTTGTGGTAAAACTTGATATCGGCGGTGTCGGTACCAATGTTTTTGCGCCCGTTTTAAAGAATATACCCGTAGTTAAAATGATTCTTCCAAAGGACGCCGTTATCGAAACTCAGGATGTGGAAAGTTATTACGGATACACATCTCTTTCTGATGCGGTCGATCGAATCAAACTTCTTGAAAACGAACTTTCCAATGTCAGCGCGGAAAATGAAGCCAACAAAGAACAGATTGATGCATTGACTACGGAAATTAACAGGCTTAAGACTTTTGAAGCAAATCAGATTGAATTTGACAGAGTAAAGAACCAGTTCTATCAGGAAGTTGTTTATTCCGAAAAAGGACCGGGAGCGGAGGAATTTGCCAGATATTACGAATCAATCGACCCCGCGACCGCCGAATATATTTACAGACAGGTTGTTCAGGAAGAGGAAGTCAGCAAAGAAATCGAAGAATATGCAAAGGCTTATTCATCGATGAAACCCAAGCAGGCTGCTGCAATTTTCAATTCCATGACCGACAATCTTCAGCTTGCGGCAAAGATACTTGAAAACATGAACGCAGAAGACCGCGGCAATATTCTCGGCGCCATGAATCCCGATACGGCTGCCAAGATAACCAAAATAATGGAACCTTAAACTAAAGAATTTTGATTTTCTTTCGATAAAATATGTAGAGATTTTTCTCGAGTATTTTAAGAAAGGAGGAAAATGATGGGTACATCGGGTATTACTAATCTTGTAAATGACTTGAATCTCCTTAACGTCGACATTCCAAAAAACAGCGATTCATCCACAGGTGAATTTGCGAAAACTTTCGAAAATGTTTCACAAAACGGCGATATTGACATTAAACCCAAGGACATTAACGTAGTTGACGAATTAAAACCTTCGGATTCCGTAAAAGATAATTATCTTAAGGAAACAAACGGAAAGAAATTCGAAAACAAAGTTGAAGCGCAGGGCAATAAAGCCGTATCGAAAACAAATTCTGTTTCATCGGATTCCAAGACAAAATTGAATAATGCAGATACTGATGAAGAAGTAACTGACGAAGCGGTTGAAAATGTTATCAATGCTTATTGTGAAGCTTTCGGTATTTCGGTTGAAGACTTTAAGGCTTTTCTTGAGGAGAACAATATTTCCGTATCCGATCTTTTTGATGTATCAAAGGTTCAGTCAATCGTAATGCAGCTTAACGGTATTACGGATTCGGTTGATATTCTTACCAACGATGCTTTGTTTGATTCGATTAAGAATCTTGAAGCTTTGACGGAAGAAAACATTAATGCTTTGGCAGATGAGCTTAATGTTGATGTTAATGATTTAAAGGATGTTATTGAGAATACTCTTTCCAATCAGATTTCAGAGGCTGAAAACGCAGGAGAAGCTGTTGAAAGACCTGATGCTTTTGAAGCAGGTGTTAAAACGGAAATCGTTGATCATAAAGTAGTGGAAACAAACGAAAAAATTGATACAAACGAAGAAACTTCCGCTGATAACAAAACGGAGACTTTGGAAACCAAAGGAAACGATACCAAGAATCAGACAGAAAAGAAATCTAACGACAACGAAGGAAACAATTCTTACGGAAACAATGTATCTTCCAATGATACACAGGTTCAAAACAATTTACAGATTAACAGCGAAGAAACAATTTCTTATTCCGACAGAGCTCAGGAGATTTACGATCAGATCGGCGAACAGATAAGAAATCTTTCGAGAGACAACATTAATGAAATCGAACTTAAACTTCAGCCTGAAACTTTGGGAACGCTCCATGTAAGAGTTATTCAAAGCGAAGGTGCGATGAGAGCCGAATTCGTTACAAATAATGAAAATGTCAAAGCAATAATCGAAGGACAGCTTATTCAGTTAAAACAGGATTTCGAACAGTCGGGAATCAAGGTAAATGAAGTTGAAGTAAAAGTTTCCACAAACGAATTCAACGAAAATACACAGCAGGATTCCAGAGACGAAGAGAACGAAAGAGCTGCAAGACCTGTAGCGACCAGAAGAATCAATATTTCGGACGGAATCGAACTTGACGAAATCGATGAGTATGAGGATGAAGAAAAAATCGCCGTTGAAATGATGGCGGCAAACGGTAATTCAATGGATTACAGAGCATAGGAGTAACAATATGGCATTAACAGCACAATTCGTTGACGGACAGTTATTACAGCAAAGTCAGCAGACTGCAGGCACGCAGAATACAAAAAGCAAAGAAGGCGCTGCAAAAGGGTCAAACGACCTTGATAAAGACGCATTCCTTCAGCTTCTCGTTGCCCAGATGAAATATCAGGATCCCCTGGAACCTACTTCAAATACCGAATATATTTCACAGTATGCTACATTCTCCGAACTTGAGCAGATGCAGAACATGTCCGGCAACCTTACATTATCAAGAGCCAGTGAGACAGTCGGCAAAGAAGTTATCATCGAATCGAAAGCCGAAAACGGCGAAGCAAAGACCGTTCAGGGATATGTCGAAAAAGTTGTTTACAACGGAAACAAAGCATTCCTTTCGGTTGACGGTACGCTTTATTCGATTGATGATCTTAAAGAAGTTATCGATGACGAATATCTCGCAGGTTCCAATTCGGTTGAAAGAATAAACGAAGTTCTTGACAGCCTTCCCAAAATTGAAAATCTTTCGATGCTTGAAGTCGGCAAAGTTGTAGAAGCTTATAACCTTTACGGCAACTTAAGCGAATATCAGCTTTCATTACTTTCAAAAGATACCGAAAACATTCTCAAGCAGTATGTTGAAAAAGCAAATGAACTTATGGCTAGCGCGCTTGTCGAAGACACTGAAGCAAAAGGAAATGATGCAGAAGGCATCGAAGAAATCGAAGAACAGGTTGAAGCTGTAGGGGAAAAAGAAGATTTATAAATCTTTTTCTAATCTTGAAACACTTTTTAACCGATAAAAATTATGGTAACAATTTAATATCGATTTCAGGGAGGGTAAGACATGAATATTAACAATTCACAATTCCTTTCCAACCTGCAAATTCAGGAAGCACTTTTTAATTCAAAACCGGTTGAAAGTAAAAACATCAACAGAATACCTTCAAAGGGTGCAAGTTTTGAAGATGTTTTGAACAGAAAACTTGAAGAAAACAGAAGTGTTTCGCCACAGAACGAAGTGAAATTTTCCAAACACGCCATGACACGACTCGATAACAGAAATATTTCTCTTACCGAAGTTCAGATGGAGCGACTCAATGAAGGCGCGAGAAAAGCAGGCGAAAAAGGAATCAAAGAATCATTGGTACTTGTTGATGAACTCGCATTTATCGTGAATGTTGAAAACAAAACGGTAGTAACTGCGATGAATCAGGGCAACAATGACGAAAACATTTTTACAAATATTGACGGAGCGGTAATCGCTTAGCCGGACCTTCGGGAAGCTAATATTAAGAGGCAGAAGTTCTCTTAATACCGTCCAAAATAAAATAATGGAGGACAAATATTATGATGAGAGCACTTTACTCCGGCGTTTCGGGGCTTAAGACACACCAGACAAAGATGGACGTTATCGGTAACAATATTGCCAATGTCAATACCACCGCATACAAATCCCAGTCGGTAACTTTTTCGGAACTCATGTATCAGACAACACAGGCAGCTTCCGGACCCAACGCAACGACCGGTACCGCAGGTTTAAACGCTAAACAGATCGGTTTAGGTTCTGTTTCGGGCGCTATTTCAACAGCTATCACAACACCCGGTTCTTCGCAGACTACAGGCAACCCCTTCGATTTGAAGATCACAGGTGATTCATTCTTTATTGTTAACAACGGAAAAGACAATTACTTCACAAGAGACGGTTCTTTCTACGTTGACGCAGCAGGCAACCTTGCCACAACATCCACCGGTTACAATGTAATGGGCTGGGGCGTTGAGGAAGCTACCGGAACTATTAAACAGGACGTGGTTCAGCCTTTAAGAATCATGAGCCCCGAGAATATGACATATCCCCCTGAAGCTACTTCACAGGCTTATGTTTCGGGTATTCTCGACAAAAACGATTCCAATGCGGCATCTACTGCAGGCAAGACAATTTCAGTATCCATTTTCGACGGCCTCGGATATGCTTATACTGTTAAATTTGCCATTAAGAATACAGAGTCTGAAGGTGTCTACAATGTAGAAATGACAGACATTCTTAATTCAAACAACGAATCTCTTAAGGATGTTTATAAAGTCGGAAGCATCAAGGATATCGCTACATTCGGCGCAGATCACGTTCAGCAGACAACAACTCTTTACAATATGCTTGACGGCGTAACCTACGATGCAACCGCAGGTACATATCATAAACAGACCAGTTTTTCGGAAACATTTTCCGATTTCGATGATCAGAAACTTCCGGGTATCGATTATACCGTTCCCCAGGGCACTTCAAATACTACTTTAGGCATCGGGCAGGGTTTTGTACTTAACGGACACGGAGAATTAAGCAGGAGCGATCTTGAGGAGGCTTTCGGTCTTATCTATGTTACCGATGCAACAGGAAATTATTATTACTACGATGACGGTAACGGAAATACATATCAACTTAAGGACGGAACGAATGATGCATGGAAGGCTGTTCTCAATAAAACCAATCTCGATCAGTTCAATGTCAAAATGGACAGCGACGGAAAAGTAGAATTTACTTTCAATCAGGAGTTCCATGCCGAAGCAGCAACTATATTTGAAAACGGAAACTTTACAAAAGAGATTTCTCAGGGCGAAGCATACGGTCTTGACACCGATAATCCTAATATTCAGTACGAATTTATGGTTGCTCCCGACGGTCAGGCTCAGGTAACAGCTACCGAAACTGTTTCCGGCAACTCTCTTATTTTCGATACAGCTACAGGTGAATTTAAGTCGATAAACGGCGGAGATGCTGCTACACTTGATTTTGCGACAACAACTACAAACCTTATCGGTGAACCTGTTGATTTAACTCATTTCTCGGATGTTTCCGTAGATTTCTCAAAGGCATCGATGTTTAACAACAATGGTACTTCGACAATCACAATGGTTAACGGCGATGACAAGGGCCTCGGTTCAGGAAGAAAACTCGGTGAACTTTCCGGTGTTTCCATCCAGAATAACGGTATGATTTATGCTTCATACGATAACGGCCAGACAAGACTTCTCGGACAGATAGCAGTTGCAAGCTTTGCAAACGCATCAGGTCTTCAGAAGGAAGGCGACAACCTTTATTCGGCTACACTTAACTCCGGTGAGTTCGACGGAATCGGCGTTGATGTAACAGCAGGCGGCGGATATATTTCCACAGGCGTTTTGGAAATGTCAAACGTTGATCTTTCTGCAGAATTTACAGAGATGATTACCACACAGCGTGGTTTCCAGGC
>DFEM01000034.1 GCA_002369155.1 Lachnospiraceae bacterium UBA3802
GTAAACGATGGTTCCTTTGGATGTTTTTAATTTTTTTCTTTTCATAACCCTTCTCTCATATTCTGTGTTCTTTTTTTCCGTTCCGTTTTAGCAACAGGAATACAAAAAACCTTTTTATGGAGTGTCATTCATTGGACAGATTTTTCCAGCCAAAGCGGCAAATTGATACAATGATGGAAATAATTGCTATCGATTCACTTACAACACCGCCCCATGATTGTACAAGCACGTCATAAACAAGATAGCACGGCGATCCAATCATTTGCGATAAACGAATCTTAAGCGCATTATTTGTCCAATAGCCCAGTGTAGTTACTGCTATGGAAGCAAACGGTAAAAGACTTATCGGCCCATTCCATGTAACTATGGTCGAAACAATGAGTGCAATAAGAATTATCGCCAATACAATCTTACTTTTAGCCCATTTCCAGTCCTTGGATTTAATCAAAAGGATGTTTCGGATAATATTGATTATCAGACTGATTGCTCCGGTATATGCGCCCATCAGAAAGAATTGGATGCAAAACATCAGACAACCCAACATCTGACATACAAACAATCCTTTATTTGCTTTAATCTGATAGGATATAACAAATAACAATACACCGATAAATCCAATGCACTGTATAAATATCAAATTTCCGTTAATGCTTCCTAAAGATTCTAAGTTCATAATTATATATAATATCTGTATTAGTTTTATAAATCAATCCAAAAAGCCGGTCTTATTCCGATGTTTTGAGTCGGATACAAAACTCCGTCTCCGTTTATTGTTCCGTCATATTCCACATAATCATTGATTATTCCGTCTTCATATCTTTTATATGATCTTAGCCACCAGGGAATGCTGTCTTCAAAATATGCCGCTTTTCGGTCGTTGGCATCTTTAAAATATTCCTTTGCTTCGTCAGCACTCAAAATAAATACTTTTCCGACTTCAGTTTCTGATATCATTTTTTTCTCTAATTCACTAAAGACATTCTGATAATACTTTTCGTTTAACCAGTTTTTCACAAGATCATTCCAATCATCTCCATGATATAAGTAACTTATATCGTTCGTATACCGTGGAATAATAACGCAGCCTTTTTTTACCACTATGTAATCTAAAATTAAGTCGCAGTTTGCCACTTTAACACATTTTTCATTAATCAATAATGCTCTTGATTCCTCTTTCTTTAGCACCCTCCACGAATTATTCCATTCGTCATTGCCGAAATACAAAATATCTCCCTCTTTAACAGAATTGTTCTCTATTTTTTTATATGAATAAACTTTTCTGAAATAGGGAATAATTGCATTTTTGCCTATGTATGCAAATACTAAAAAAATCAAAATGATTACGATTGGAACCACAATCTGCAATATTTCTTTTTTTAAGTATTTTCGTTTTTTTACCGGTCTGTCATTCATAAAAAGAATCCTCCGAATAAAAAAGAGTAAATAAAAAAGCATTCCTGATTGATTTATTAACAATCGGAAATGCTTTTTTGTTACATCATATGTCTTTTTTGTTTCAGTATCTTGCACCAAACTGCTCTATTCAAACATCATTGGTATAAATTTAAGCACGTACCTGCTCCAAAATTCCATGTCGTGCTTGCCCTCATCTTCTATGTATGTATGTTCAATTCCCTCTGATTCAAGGAATTTGTGAAATTCTCTGTTTGGCTCTAACAAATTATCATCAAAACCGCAAGCCATATAGATTTCAGGGCATTTTTTGCCTTCAGCTTTTATTTTTTTAATGAGTTTTTCCGGATTGTTGTCGCTCTCAAGCACCTTCGCGGGATCGCCGAAGCATTCCCTGAAATACTCATAATTTGCTATCACGTTGCCCTCGCCTTCTTTCAAATTTGCTACTTCATGTACGATTAGCGCAGGAGAAAGTGCAGTTGCATGGCCAAACTTGTTCGGATAGTACAAGGCGGTATGAAGCGCTCCAAAGCCGCCCATTGACAGTCCCATGATATATGTGTCTTCCTTTGTTTTGGCAAGCCCGAAAACCCTTCTTACATATTCCGTGAGTTCCTCTCCAAGAAATTTGCAGAATGCATGGCCTGTCGAAATACCGTCCAGCCAAAATGAGTTCTCGCCGTTAGGAATCACTACAGCAAAATTATACTTATCTGCCAGATACCAAGGCACCCAGTTATCAGCATCTCCCGTATATCCGTGAAGGAGAAAAAGCGTCTTGATCGGACGATTTGCGTACTCAGACTCGTTGGGCTCATCTTCGCGTATATCATTGGGCAGATACATATTAAATGTCGTAAATCTTCTCAAACAATTTGAATAAAAGCGAACAGAAATATTTGCCATATCATTCTTCCTTTCTTTAGTTAATATTATAAATTCCGATCTTTTTTGCTTCAATAAAAAAAATGACTGACCAGGAATAACTGCAAAAAAATCCCACGCGTTTAGAACTTTTCTTTATTTGTTTGTAGAATCACGTTTGGCTCTGCCCTTTCTTGCACGTGATTTAATTTTTTTATAATAAGTATTCTTCAATCATTCGCATTACGACCGATGAGCTAAGCGGAGTTGACGAGGCCTCAAATGTCATAATCATGTTTTTACCTGCAAGAAAACCGTTTTGCTCATATGTTTGAATCTTATTTATGTTCTTGTTAGCATAAGCAACGTTATCCATCATTCCGAAATGCTCCCAAACATACTCTTTTCCGGTCCTTGCATTAAGGCAGAGAAAATCAGGTCTGACGGTACCTAATCCATTAAGCATGATTGGATATTCGTATCTATAGCTGACTCCGTTTTGTTCCAGCATATTAGCAATAATCAACTCCGATTTTGATCTCACCTTAACCCCGTTAAATGAAACAAATTCAATATTATCGCTAATTTCCATCGGTTCGTATGCTACGTTTTCCCACTTCTTTACAAACTCTTCCTTTGTTTCCAATATTGGAGTTACAAGTATTTTTCTTGCTTCCGGAAGGTTGGTATAAACGCTTTCTATTTCGTCGATGTCATACGTCTTAAGAAACTTTGACAGTTTTCTTTTTAGGCTGTTCAGTTTTTTGTTAATGGCTTTCTCGTAGTCACGTTGAAGTATTCTTCTAATTTCTCCTTTTTCCGTTTTTTTGATGTATTCCTTTTTGTTTTCAACCTTATCATACCAATAATACTGGCAACATCCCTTGCATTGACTTACCATGATGTTACGATTCGGAACATTCTGCAGTTTTGAAAGATTCTTGTTTGATTTAGCTATTAAATCATTAATTTCATTCAATTGATTTTTGAGTATTTCACTGTAGTTTTCCATATTTACCCCTTTTCTTTCTGTTTCCTTCTATTTTTCATCTTATGTCTTGTTCTTTTGAGAAACATTTCTTTTCTTTACGGGTTTTAGAGTGTTTTTTGTTCTACACCCGTAGTTCTTCGGCATGAGTTGCTTTATTTTACGGGTATTAGCGTGCTTTTATCTCTACACCCGTAGTTCTGCGGCAAGAGTCGCTTTATTTTACGGGTATTAGCGCGTTTTTATCTCTACACCCGTAATCCTGCGGCAAGAGTCACTTTATTTTACGGGTATTTGTGTGCTATTATCTCTACACCCGTAATCCTGTGGCAAGAGTCGCTTTATTTTACGGGTATTAGCGTGTTTTTATCTCTACACCCGTAGTTCTTCGGCAAGAGTCGCTTTATTTTACGGGTATTAGCGTGTTTTTATCTCTACACCCGTAGTTTCAAAGCATTTTGTATTTTATATAAATTTTAACTGGGAAAAACTGGCTTAGAACTAAACTCAGTTTATTATAGTGAGTGAATTATAATATATCAAAACATATATTTCAACACCAAGCGGGTAAAATTGCATAAGAAATGGAAAAATCCGCTTATTTCTTTTTTTTAGAATAAGCGGAATTATTGCGGTCAAAATGCGGCCAGAAAATAAAAAAATCCCGCAAGTCCTTGCAATATAGGGACTTGCGGGGATATGTTATTTACTCCCACTCGATCGTAGCAACAGGCTTCTCGGAGATATCCCAGAGAACTCTGTTTACGCCGGGGATCTGGACGATCTTGTCTCTCATTGTGCAAAGTGTTGCGAAAGGAATTTCGGGTACTGTAACCTTAACTGCGTCTGTTGTGTTGACAGCACGGATTACAACTGCCCAGCCCATGTAACGCTCACCCTTGCCATTAACATACTTGATACCTGTAGACTGAATATCAGGGATGGCACAGAAGTACTGCCAGGGTGTCTCGGGAAGTTTTTCGATTTCTTCGCGAACGATTGCATCTGCTTCTCTTAATGCTTCAAGTCTGTCTCTTGTGATTGCGCCTACGCAGCGAACACCAAGTCCGGGTCCGGGGAAGGGCTGACGATATACCATGTTGTCGGGAAGGCCGAGGACCTTGCCTACGACACGTACTTCATCTTTGTATAATAATTTAACGGGTTCAACGAGTTCAAAATTAAGTTCTTCGGGAAGACCGCCTACGTTATGGTGAGCCTTAACACCGTCACTTTCCAAAATGTCGGGATAAATTGTTCCCTGTGCAAGGAATTCGATTCCTTCAAGCTTTGCAGCCTCTTCAGCGAATACATCGATGAATTCGCCGCCGATAATCTTACGTTTCTTCTCGGGATCGGATACACCTGCCAGTTTGTCAAGGAATCTGTCTGTTGCATCAACATAAATTAAGTTGGCATTCATCTGATTCTTGAATACTTCGATAACCTGTTCGGGTTCACCTTTTCTGAGTAAACCGTGGTTAACATGTACACATACAAGGTTCTGTCCGATGGCTTTGATTAAAAGTGCGGCAACAACGGATGAATCAACACCTCCGGATAAAGCGAGAAGTACTTTCTTGTCGCCTACCTGTGCTTTTATCTCTGCAATCTGTTCATCGATAAAAGCATTAGCCAAGGCTTCGGTAGTAATTCTTTCCATTGTTTCAGGTCTTACGTTTGAACTCATATTGTTTCTCCTTTTTTATTTTTTATAGAATTATATCACATTAATCAGTGATGTTAACCAAACTCTGTACATACTGTATTACGGTATATGCCATGCCGGTCTGATATAAATATGCTTTGCCGTATTCCGCTTCGTATGAAGAATAGTAAGCACTGTCGAGGCCGTAAAGATCAAGCATGTCTTTAACATCCTGTTCCGTAACGGTAAGATTTGCATCTTCGCAGATGGCCTGCATTTTAAGATTATCATCAAGTGTTTTCATGGCATTTGATGTAAGAGATGCTTCGTACTCTTTTTTAGACTGTCCGACATAATCTTCAAATGTCATTGTGCCCAAAGATTCTTTTACGGACTCGTACTGTTCAACTGCCGTATTCTTTATCTGACCTTTGACAGTTTTCAAATAGTCCTTGGGATAATCGTTTACAGTCGAATAATTTCTGATGTAATCGGATATGTATACCTTAAGATTCTGATCGAGTGCGGTATCCTTGTAATACTGTATATATTCTTCCTTGGTGCTTGCTACATCGGATAAATACTCTTTTACAAACGCATCGTTAAATTCGCCGATTTTCTGGACGCTGTTGATAGTGATGTTGAATACAGCCTCTTTGCCGTTTAATTCATCTTTGCCGTAATCTTCGGGGAATGTAACATGAATATCAAAATTCTCGCCAACATTGTGTCCGATGATTGCATCTTCAAAACCGTCAATGTATGAATGTGAACCGATTGTCAGCAAAGTTCCGGCACCGCCTGTGGAACCGCCCTGAAATTCAACTCCGTCAATGCTTCCAACATAATCAAGATTGATGGTATCGCCGTCTTTAATCTTAATGGATGTATCCGTATCATAATCGGGATGTGCCTTAAGAAGCTTATCAATCTGTGCCTGCATGTCTTCATCGCTTAATTCCACTTCGCTTCTTGATACGCTAATGTTTTTGTAATCGCAAAGTGTAACATAATCAAGCGCACGTACATCTTTGATTGTTCCGTCTTCGTTAAGACCCTCACTGTAATCGGCAACAGGTTTTGTATTGGTAACAACACTTGATGCCACTGCCCATCCGATAATGCCCAAAACGGCCAGTATCATCAGTGAAATGACAATCCATTTAATGCTCTTTACAGCCTTAGCTTTTCTGATGGCATTCTCTCTGTTTCTCTTTTGCGCCTCACGCTTTTCGTTGCTCATAATCTTTCTCCATACTGTTTATTTTTTTTTAGAGGAAGGTCTGCCGCCAAATACTTACATTTGCCAAAGAAAAACCGTCCCGTAATTAAATTATTGCTGAGAATACATGCGCTCGTCTTCTTCACGCAATTCTTTTCTCTTAATCTTGCCGCCGAGTGTCTTGGGTAACTCATCAACGTATTCTACAATTCTCGGATACTTGTAAGGTGCTGTTGCATGCTTAACATGGTTTTGCAATTCCTTGGTAAGTTCTTCCGAAGGAGTGTATCCTGCCGCCAAAACGATTCTTGCCTTAACAACCTGTCCTCTGATGGGATCGGGTGCGGCTGTGATGGCACATTCTACTACTGCGGGATGCTCGATAAGAGCACTCTCTACTTCAAAAGGTCCAATACGGTATCCCGAACATTTGATAACGTCATCGTGACGACCTACGAACCAGTAATATCCGTCATTGTCTCTCCATGCAACGTCCTTAAGATTGTAATTGCCGCTGCCGAGAGCCTCATCTGTAAGTTCCTTATTCTTGTAATATCCTACAAAGAGTCCGATGGGAGGATTCTTGATTACATCGCAGATAACGATTTCGCCCTCTTCACCGTTTTCACAATCCTTACCGTCTGCATCAAAAAGATGAAGATCGTAAATGGGTGAAGGCTTGCCGAGTGTGCCGGGTTTGCTTTCAAACCAGGGGAAGTTTGCGATAAGTACCGTTCCTTCGGTCTGACCGAATCCGGAAGCAATCTTTTTGCCTGTAAGTTCTTCCCATCTGTTAAATACTTCGGGGTTTAAAGCCTCTCCTGCTGTAGCCCAGTGTTCTACGCTTGACAAATCATAATCTTCAACCTTTTCCTGAAGCATGAATCTGTACATTGTGGGAGGCGCACAGAATGTTGTAAGTCTGTATTTTTCAATCTTTGCAAGCAGATTGTTTGCATGGAATTTATCCATGTCGTAACAGAAAATCGTAGCTCCGCAGATCCACTGTCCGTAAATCTTGCCCCATCCGAACTTAGCCCAGCCCGAATCGGAAACAGACATATGAAGCTTGTTTTCCTGTACTCTCTGCCAATAATGTGCCGTAACAATATGTCCGAGAGGATGGAAATAATTGTGGCAAACCATCTTGGGCATTCCAGTGGTACCCGATGTGAAATAAATCTGCATAAGATCTGTTCCGACTGTTCTCTGGTCGTCTGTGGGACGATCGAATGTATCGGGATATTTTGCGATCTCAGCGTTGAAATTAATCCAGCCTTCTCTCTCTTTGTTGTCTACAATAAATACGTTTTCGATACAGGGAGCTTCCGGACGCGCAAGTTCCATCTGCTGTAAAACATATTCGTCATCAACACATACAAATGCTTTGATTGATGCTGCATTTGCACGGTATGCAATATCTTTTTTGGTCAGCTGCAATGTACCCGGTACGATAATAACGCCGAGTTTCATAAGACCTGTGGCGGTAATCCAATACTCCCAGCGTCTTCTTAAAATAAGCATTACTACATCGCCTTTTTTAAGACCTTTTGCTCTGAACATATTGGCAACCTGATTGGACATCTTTGATATGTCCGTGAAAGTAAATGTTCTTTCCTCATCATGGTCGTTGCACCAAAGAAGTGCTCTTTTATCAGGCTCTTCCTTGGCCCATGCATCAACTATATCATATGCAAAGTTAAAATCCTCAGGGGCATTAACTTTGTAATTTTCCTTAAAATCTTCGTAACTGTCAAATTCTATTCGTGGTAAAAATTTCTCTAACATTTTTCTATTCTCCGTTTCCTTACTCCGCAATCATCGTCAGGAACGTAGCGGGAGTGTTTCCTCCGCATCTTTGTCCGTGAGGGTAATTGGGGTTAAAATAAATACTGTCGCCTTTTTCCAAAATCAATTCCTTGTCACCAAAGGTGACGACGACGGTACCTTCCAACACCAGGTTAAATTCTTCCCCCCTGTGCGTAACGAGATCTGCAGGTTTGTCGGACGGATCAAGTGTTACTATGAAAGGCTGCATAAGCGTATTTGCATAATGATATGCCAGATCCTTGAATTCATATCCGGGATATCTGTCTGCTTTTGCGCCCTGTCCGGCACGAACAATCTGATACGTGTTAAGTTTTGCGGAAACGCCGGTCAAAATTTCCGACATATCCACCTTATACATTTTCGAAAGCTGAAAAATAGTGTTGATGGGAATGTCCTTTCCAGTCTTTTCATACTCTCTGTATGTCTCGACACTCACACCGACACGTGCTGCCACCTCTTCTTCGGAATAATCGCAAATTTCGCGGAGTTCTTTGATTCTCATGGCTATTTCTCTGATTTCATCCATATTGCACGCACCTTTCTCTTAAAAAAATGTAATCTTTTAAAAAACACATTACACGCCACAATTATTTATGGCGTGTCGTCTTTGAGCATGAGAGGAATCCCATGCCATTGTTATATGCTTCCCGCACGCAATTGTGCGGGAAGCGGTTTTTAGTAAATCAATTATGAATTAAGACCGATTTCGATTGCCTTTAAGTTAAGTTCGATCATTGCTGCCTTCTTTGCAGGGATAACCTTCTTAACTGCATCGTTTACAACGTCTTTGTTAAGGAAACCGATTTCCTTGAACATCTTTCCGATAAGGATGATGATTGCGCAGCTCTTCATGTTGTTCTCATCTGCAATCTTTGTGGCATCGATGTAGAATACCTTAACATCATCTCTTTCAACTTTGATGTCAACCATTGAACTGTCAACGAGAATCATTCCTCCGGGAACAACTGCGTTAACGAATTTCTCAAGTGAAGGACGGTTCATTGCCACAAGAACGTCAGGCTGTGTTACTAACGGTGAGCCGATAGGGTCGTCACTGATAACTACTGAGCAGTTACATGTACCGCCACGCATTTCAGGTCCGTATGAAGGAAGCCATGAAAGGTTCTTTCCGTCGAGAAGTCCTGAATAAGCAAGTGTTTTTCCGCCGAACAAAATTCCCTGTCCACCGAAACCTGCAAGTAAAACATTAAGTGTACTCATTACTTATCCCCTCCTTCTTCTGCAGTAACGTCTTTGTATACTCCGAGAGGATAGTAAGGAAGCATGTTGTCTCTTAACCAATTGATTGCTTCCTTGGGGGAAAGACCCCAGTTTGTAGGACATGTGGATACAACTTCGATGATGGAGTATCCTCTCTTGTTAATCTGGTTTTCAAAGCCTTTCTTGATGGCTTTCTTGGCTTCTCTTACATGAGCTACGGAATCAACTGTTACACGCTGTGCAAGTGCTGTTCCCGAAAGTGTGGAAAGAAGCTCGCATACACGGATGGGATAACCTGCTGTCTTAACATCTCTTCCGTAAGGAGAAGTCTGAGTAACCTGTCCGGGAAGTGATGTGGGAGCCATCTGGCCTCCTGTCATGCCGTAAATAGCATTATTAATGAAAATAACTGTGATATTCTCGCCTCTGGTTGCAGCATGAACTGTTTCAGCCATACCGATGGCAGCAAGGTCACCATCGCCCTGATATGTAAAGATTACATTATCGGGAAGAGCTCTCTTAAGACCTGTTGCTACCGCGGGAGCACGTCCGTGAGCAGCCTGAACCATATCGCAATTAAAATAGTTGTAACTGAATACCGAACATCCTACGGAAGCGACACCTACTGTCTGACCTTCAACTCCGAGTTCGTCTAAAACTTCTGCCACAAGACGATGTACAATACCGTGAGTACATCCGGGGCAGTAATGAAAAGGCACATCAGCCAATGCCTTGGGTTTTTCAAAAACTACAGCCATGATTAGTTCTCCTTTCCTGCAAGTCTGCGAATCTCGCCAAGTACTTCAGCCGGTGTGGGAATAACTCCGCCGGTACGTCCGAAGAACTCAACATCCTTACGACCGTTAACAACAAGTTTAACGTCATCAACCATCTGTCCCATGTTCATCTCGACGCAAAGGAACTTCTTGGCTTTGTCTACATTCTTCTCGATAGTCTTGTCAGGGAAAGGCCAAAGAGTAATGGGACGGATAAGACCGACCTTGATACCCTCTGCTCTGGCCTGCATAACAGCACTTCTTGATACACGTGAACTTGCACCGAATGCAACTACGAAGATTTCGGCATCGTCGCACATGAATTCTTCAGCTCTCTGCTCGTTCTCTTTGATCTTTGCGTAACGCTCATATCTCTCTTTGATGAGATTCTCGAGCTCTTCGGGCTGAATGTATAATGAATTGATGATATTTTTCTTTCTCTTGTTCTGGTGACCGTTTGTAGCCCAGGGTTTGTCTGCGATGGGTTCGTCCTTCTTTGTGGGGAACTCAACGGGCTCCATCATCTGTCCGAGCATACCGTCGGAAAGAATCATTGCGGGCACTCTGTATTTCTCGCCTACTTCATAAGCAAGTGATACGAAGTCTACCATTTCCTGAATTGTTGAAGGTGCAAGTACGAAAAGCTGGAAGTCGCCGTGACCCAAAGCTTTTGTAGCCTGCCAGTAGTCTGACTGTGAAGGCTGAATACCGCCGAGTCCGGGGCCGCCTCTCTGTACATTTATAATAAGAGCGGGAAGGTCTGAACCGCCGATGTATGATACACCTTCCGATTTAAGTGAAATTCCGGGTGAAGATGAAGATGTCATAGCTCTGACACCTGCACTGGTTGCTCCTAATACCATATTGATTGCCGCAATTTCCGATTCAGCCTGAAGGAATGTACCGCCTTCTTTGGGAAGTCTCTTGGACATATATGCAGCTACCTCTGTCTGAGGTGTAATGGGATAACCGAAGTAATGTCTGCAGCCGCACTGGATAGCTGCTTCAGCAAGTGCTTCGTTTCCTTTCATCAAAACTTTCTCTGCCATTTAATTTTCCTCCTATCTTTCTACCGTAATCGCCACGTCAGGGCACATAATAGCGCATGAAGCGCATCCCACGCACTGTGACTGGTCTTTCATAGTCGAAGGATGATATCCTTTGGCGTTGATATGGTCTGTAGCAAGTTCCAACAAATTCTTTGGACAGGCATCGACACAAAGACCGCAACCTTTACATAAAGTTTCGTTAATCGTAACTTTTGCCATAGTATTTTCCTCTCTTTCATAATAGCCGGAATAAAATGTTCAAATATATATATTATTCCTTAATTTATCAGATGTAAACAAGTTGTTTAAAACTTATTCCCAGGGTGCACGAACGTAAATCTTTACCGGGAAATAGATTTCTTCGGATGTTTCGACTTTCTTTTTTACATCCTCGTCTTCCAGAAGAAAATCGGGAATCGTGCTTCCCATAAAAGGAAGTCCGAGCTCTTTTGCAACGCCCTTTGCGTATTCAACCGATTCCTCAATCACCTTGAATGTTGTCTCAAATTTAAGATGCGAATTGTTGATGACTTTGGTTGCTTTACATCTTGAAGCAGCTTCTATCTCCTTGATGATTTCCACCGTATCGTCCACCGTGGAAGTCAGATTTCTGTATTTGTTGACCAGGTATGTCATCTCGTAATCAATGGCTGCAATCTGAGAAGCGTATCTTCCGAGCACCACCGCTCCCGCATCGTCTCCTCCCAGATCCATAACCACATCCATGTCGGTCTCAAATATCAGGTTCAAATCCGCAGGTAAGGCAGGAGTTTCAACATTTGTATTGGCAAACAAAGGAGCGATAACCTTTATATTGTTTTGTTCAAGCATGTCTTTGTAACCGGATGAGAGGAAGTAAGGATTAACCAGATCCAGATCCACAAGCATTACTTTTCGGCCTTCTTTGGCCATTTCCATCGCAAGATTGATGGAATAATTGCTTTTGCCGCATCCGTAATGACCGCATATGATATTAAACTGTCTTTCGCTCATGTACTTTTTCCTATATTTATGTAAAAACGATATCGCGTCTATGATAACACAGCAAATTTTATAAATCAAGACACTGAATTTACGAGAATTCTTGCTATTTTCTCTTATTTTTGTTAGAATAGTAAAGCAATTTTTCAGGAGGTCACAAATGGTACCCAATTTACTTTTAATCAATACATTCTCCATTGTAATGCTATCCATTACGGGAGTTTTACTTATAGCTGTCATCGTTCTTTTCTTCCTCGGAAAGAGACTTGATAAAAAGCAGGCCGAGCAGCAGAAATTCCTCGATGAGAACAGACAGAATGTTTCAATGCTTATCATCGACAAGAAAAAAGTCAGATTCAAAGATGCAGGTTTTCCTCAGGTTGTAGTCGACCAGGCTCCCAAGATGTCCAAATTCATGAAGGTGCCTGTTGTCAAAGCCAAAGTCGGACCGCAGATTCTTACTTTAATCGCAGATGAAAAGATATTTGATTCCATTCCCGTTAAAAAGGAAGTTAAAGCGATTGTCAGCGGAATGTACATAGTCTCCGTAAAGACCGCACACGGCAAGACGGACCCCGTTCCTCAGAAAAAGAAAAGCGCTTTCAAGAAAATGGTTGAAAAGCTTCAGGACAAGACGGGTGCAAATCCCATTAAAAAGTAATTAAAAATGGTCGTTCGAAAACGACCATTTTTTTATGCTTTTAGTATCGACTCATCAGATATTATATTCAATCTCGATTCTCATATTGCAGTGATTCATGCTTGAGTTGCCCTGCATGATGTCATAATCAAGTTCAAGCATAATTCTGTCAGCAATCTCATTTAACACAAATTCATGGCAGATAATGTCAATATCGATCTCACCGTAAGGGGTGCTGTAAACCTGTGTCGTGGCTTCGTCGGGAGTGATAATCATCTTCGTATTGGCAGCGCCTGTTTTGACGTAATCGAGTCTCCTGTCGCTGATGGTAAGAACATTTTTGATTTCCGATTTTGACTCAGGATCTTTTTCGTAATATGTTATGCTGATTGTTCCTCTTTTTTCAACAGCCACGCAATCGTGAACCTCTATTGTGGGCTCATCGCCGTCCATCGCCGATTTGACTGTAATCTGCGCTTTCTTTCTTGTTTCTTCACTGCTTAAATCTTCGAAGCAGGTAACTATTACATCTCCGACATCATCAAGTTCTCTTAAAGCAACTGCAGCTCTCTCCGCATTTGCTTTGTTGTCAAACAATCCGAATACCGTCGGTCCGCTTCCGCTCATAAGGGAATTGAGCGCTCCGAAATCGTTCATTATATCTTTGATAACCTGAATAAACGGATAATCGTGAATGGTCACATTCTCGAGAATATTTTCCATATTGGAAGCAATTCCTTTTAAATCCTTGTTGTTGACACATTCTATTACCTTGTCCATATCGGGATGTTTTTTGATTTTATCCACGTGAAGATTGGCATATACATATCCTGTGGAAACTCCGAAATTGGGTTTGGCCACAAGAACGGTGCATTGAGGCACATCTTCAAGTTTGGTAAGCTTTTCTCCGATGCCTTCGGAAAGATATGTTCCGCCGTGTACGCAAAACGGAACATCGGCTCCGATCTTTAATGCAAGTCGGCAGAGTTCTTCATCGGTAAGTCCGAGTCCGAAAAGCCTGTTCATTCCGCGAAGCGTTGCTGCCGCATCGGAACTTCCACCTGCAAGTCCTGCTGCCACGGGAATATTTTTGATAAGCTTAACATCAATACCCTGTTTGATGTTGTATTTTTCCATCATGAGATTGGCTGCTTTGACAATCAGATTGGTACCGTCAAGAGGAAGGGTATCCACGTCCGCAAGAAGATTCACACCCACGGTATCAGCCGATGTGGAAATAATCAATTCATCGCATATACCGATAGTCTGCATAATCATTTTTACTTCATGATATCCGTCTTCTCTCTTTCTTAACACATCAAGTCCGAGATTAACTTTGGCATATGCTTTTTCCCTGATAGTTTTGTTAATTGCCATATTCTTCACCCCAAATATTTTATACGCAAGCGATAATTTCGTTTATATCGGATACATTATGTTTTCTCATGTAATTATCTATTCCGTCGATAACATCAATCATCGCACTCGGATTAATAAAGTTTGCGGCGCCTACCGCAACGGCTGTGGCACCTGCCATAAGGAATTCAACCGCATCCTCTCCGGTCATGATTCCTCCCATACCTATTATCGGAATTTTTACGGCATTTGCACACTGGTAAACCATTCTAACCGCCACGGGCTTTATTGCCGGGCCTGACATTCCGCCGGTTTTATTGGCAAGAACGAATTTTCTTCTTTCGATGTCTATCTTCATTCCGGTAATCGTATTGATTAATGAAATGGCATCGCTTCCGGCTGCCTCTGCTGCCTTTGCCATCTCGGTAATATCCGTTACGTTGGGACTTAATTTCATGATTATCGGCTTCTTTGATACCTTTTTGATTTTATCGGTAATGTTGAAAAGTGCATCTGCCTTTTGACCGAATGCAATGGCGCCTTCTTTTACATTGGGGCAGGATACGTTGATTTCAAACATATCAGCATTCGTATCGTTTAATCTTTCTACGGCTTCAATATAATCCTCAACGGATTTTCCGCATACATTGACGATAACATTGGTATCGTATTTCGAAAGGAACGAAAGATCTCTTTCAATAAAAACATCCACACCGGGATTCTGAAGTCCAATGGCATTAAGCATTCCTCCGTAAACTTCCGCAACTCTCGGAGTAGGATTGCCCTCCCAGGGAATATTGCTCACGCCTTTTGTAACGACTGCACCGAGTTTGTTTAAATCAACAAGACTTGCATATTCCATTCCGGAGCCGAAAGTACCCGATGCGCTCATTACGGGATTTTTGAATTCCACGCCCGCTATGGTAACTTTTGTATTCATCAGATATCCACCTCCGTTGCATCAAATACCGGTCCTTCGGTACAGATTCTGGTATTGTTGACATGCGAATGGTCGTCCTTTTTAACGGTTTTGCAAACGCATCCAAGGCACGCTCCGACACCGCACGCCATTCTTTCTTCAAGAGAAATGTATGCTTTTATATTATTCTCTTCAGCATACTTCTTTATGGCACGAAGCATGGGCATGGGACCGCATGCCATAATGACATCCGGTTTAACGTTAATACTTGCTCTCAAAGCATCAAGCACGTTGCCCTTGACTCCGACACTTCCGTCTTCGCTTGCAAGATAAACCTTTGAGTATTTCAAAAATTCATCGGAAAGAAATGTGTCATTGTTTCTGTATCCGAGATATGAATGGACATCTTCTCCAAAAAGTGCTTTTGCGGTTCCAAGCATCGGGGGTATTCCGATTCCGCCGCCCATGAGCACAATGCATTTTCCTTTTACTTCATCCACGGGAAAACCGTTTCCGAGGTTGGCAAGAATTTTAACCGTATCATCCTTCTTAAGAGACGAGAATTCCTTTGTTCCCTTTCCCGCAACTCTGTAGACAAGACGCATGCTTCCCGCTTCTTTGTCTGTCTCGCAAATACTTATGGGACGCATAAGGAGTGTGGATTTGTCTTTTGGATATACTCCGACAAACTGACCTGCTCCGGCTTCATTTGCTCCCTCATTTTTAATCCATAAACTGAAGATTCCGTCCGAAATCTCCTCCTGGGAAATTACCTTTCCCTCATCGACATTTCTGTAAAACATTTTTCCTCCGAAAAACAATTAATTCTTATAAACGATTTCTCCGTCGCAAATCGTTATTTTAACTCTTCCGGTAAGTTCTTCCTTTATAAAAGGAGAATTGGAAGATTTGGATTTAAAATCCTTCTCGTTTACAATCCATTTTTCATTGATATCAGCTATTGTGATATCGGCAGGTGCTCCCACCGAAAGGCTTCCTCTTTCAAAATTATAAAGTTTCGCCGGATTGATTGTAATCTTTTTTATCACATCCGAAAGACTCATTCCGGCTTCATTGACAAGATGTGTTATCGCAAGTGCAAATGCGGTTTCAAGTCCTATCATTCCGCTCGGAGCTTCGGTAATGCTTTTTTCTTTTTCTTCCTTCGAATGAGGCGCATGATCGGTCGCTATCAAATCGATGGTGCCGTCTTTCAAACCTTCTATGATTGCCTGCCTGTCAGCCTCTTCCCTGAAAGGTGGATTAAGCTTTGCAAGCGTTCCTTTTTCTATAAGAGCATCTTCCGTAAGGGAAAAATGCTGGGGTGTAGCTTCAGCATGAATATGTCTTGTTACGGACGGATTCTCAAAATCCGAAACACCCTGTTTCTTTAAATCTTCTTTTAAGGCATTTCTTACAAGCTCCACGCCCTCTTTGCTTGATATATGCTGAACATCAATCATTCCGCCTTCTTCAAGCGCAATCTGCAAATCTCTTTTTATAAGATTAATCTCCGCTTCTCTCGGAGATCCGAACACCTCATAATGTTCGCTTGCCTTACCGTGATTTATTCCGTTTTGTTTGATGAGATTCTTGTCTTCTTCATGAAGGCTTACGGGAAGTTTTCCTGCCTTCTTAAAAGCTTCTCTTAAAATATTCTCATCCATGAGAGGAATGCCGTCGTCCGTAAAACCGACCGCGCCGTGTCTTACCATCTCATCGAAATCGTTTAATTCTTCGCCTTTAAGTCCCTTGGTAACACTCGAGCAGGACTCAACTTTTATTAAGGCCTCTTTGCCTTTATTGATGACATAATCAAGCGTATCGGGATTATCAACCACAGGCTTTGTATTGCACATCAAAACAACCGTGGTATATCCTCCCGCAGCTGCCGCCTCGGCACCGGTCAATATATCTTCCTTGTATTCAAATCCGGGATCCCTGAAATGCGAATGAACATCTATAAAGCCGGGCATAACCGCATAACCCGCGGCGTCTATAAAATCCTCTCCGTATTCGTCGACGGTCGGGTCAATCGGCTTTTTATACCTGTCCCAATTATCGGACATATCGCCCGTCTTGGTTACCGATGTGATAATGCCGTCCTGAACTTTGATGTCCCCGATAAAATCAATATTGTTCGCGGGATCGATTATTCTGCCGTTTTTGATGATCATCTCATGCCCCTGTTTCTAATACTGAATATACTTAAACTCGGTTACGTTTTCCCTGTAGGATTTAACCTTGCTGCCGTTAAAATATTTAATGTCAAACATTACATTGCCTTTGGTTCTGAAGTATATTTTTCTCTTGCTTAAGGCAACGACATCCTTGTCCAGGCTGCTGCCGATTTCTTTAATCGTGCTTCCGTTATATAAAACGATTTTATAAAAGCCGTCCGTATCGGATACCTGATAAGCAAATACATAATCATTTCCGAACTCGGTCTTTTTCAAACTTCCGACTTCAACATTTCTGGCGATAAGCTTCTCTCTTTCGTATAAGTCGTTATTGCCGCCTCCGTCGGTTTTGTTGACGAATATATTGCCTTCTCCTATATATTCGACACTCGATACGTTTGTACTTTCAAGTACAGGCTTCTTTTGCTTAGAGAATCCCTTGTCTGATACGGAGTAAAGACTTCCTACATTGGTTAATGCATCGATATTAATGAAATACAGATTCTTTTTGTCGGCACCGACAACCTGCATGGAACGCCCCACGGAGAAATCTTTTAATTCATATATCTTATCGTCTTTTATATACTTCCATTCGCCGTTTGAATCCATCGCCATCAAAGATGCATATTCGTATGCCATTCCGAAAACACCGGTTGCGTTATCGGTTACCGTTTTGGGTTCGGAATCCTTGACGTTAAAATAATATAATCTGTTATCTTCATCGCAATAATATATCTTTGTATTTTTCTCTTTTGCAGCAATGTAAAGATTCTTTGCTTCAGGAGCGATAAAAAGATTTTCCTTGTCCCTCTTGCAGACATACAGTCCGTTTAATTTGTAATAGAAAATATTCTTTAAATCAGGGTCAGCGTATTCGAATGAAGTTACATTTTCATCAAGCAAAACAAGCGTTTCGGGTTTGCCGGCCTTCATGTAATAGAGGCCGCCCGAGAATGTATAATAAACAAACTCGTTTTTCTTCTCGTTTAAGCTGTATTTCAATACTTCCTCTGCCACAAGATTCGTCTCGTCTTTTTTGACGTTATATGTATAAAGGGCATTTCCCGATATGAAAATGATATTGTCTTTTTTCAGAATATCGTATCTTCTGACAGTCTTGGCAACGGTCTTTTTATTCTTGCCGTTCCTGTCACAAACAAAAAGTTCATAATTGCCGCCGTCGGGTACTGCATAGAAAAAGCTCTTGCCGTCATATCCCATGGCGACATTCTGATTGTCGTTTCTCCATACAAGGCCGTCATCCGTTACGGCAATAACGCCGTCTTCGATAAGTCCCTTTGTCTCATATTTTGTTCCGTCCAAATATACCACGATGCCTTCGGTGACATCTTTGTACTTGTTGTATCTTATGATTCCAAAGACTGCAAATCCGATAAGAATTAAAGCTGCTGCCGCACCGATAATTAAAGCAAGCTGCTTTCTTGCGCCCTCTTTTTCTTTCTGATCGGCACTCTTTTCAGGCTTTACGCTGACAGCTTTGTTTTCTTCGCTTCCTGCCGGTGTTTCGGTATTGTTTTCGTCCGTACCCTGTTCATCCTCTTTCTTGGCACCGACGTTTTTAATCTCGCTCATCAGCTCGTCCAGATTGGCGTTTACGATATTGGGCTTTTTAAAAAGCTTTTCCTCTCTTTTTTCAAACTGAATCTTATCGCTTGTTACGGCTTCGAGGATTCTGTTAAATTTCATGCCGTTTGAAGCCTTGATGAGCACGGTATCGTCTTTTTTGATGAATTTATCCAAATTTTCGATTGCCTCATCCACAGTCGCAAAATAAAGGACTTCGATATCTTCTTTTACCGATGACTCACTTTGTGCCTTGTCGTACATCTTTTTGGAAAGCGTACCGACGCAAACGATGGTATTGATTCCTTTGTCTACGGCATACTTGCCTATCTCTTCATGTCCCTTGTCTTCGTTTTCGCCCTGTTCGAACATGTCACCGAGTATTGCAACGGTCGGAGTGATTGCTTCCGTCAAAAGGTCGAGAGCCGATTTCATGGATTCGGGGCTTGCATTGTAACAGTCATCAAGAATGGTGATGCCGTTTTTCTGAATAATATTGTTTCTTCCTGCCAATGCCTTTACGCAGGATATTCCAAAGCTGACCTGCTCTGCGGAAACATCAAGAATCTTAGCAACGCTTATTGCAGCCAGAGCATCCATAATCATGTGCTTTCCTGCAAGGGGCACGCTGACATTAAAGATTCCGTCTCCGTTTTCTATGGTACATTCGCTTCCCCAAAGGCCTCTGTTGACAATCTTTGTGGGATGAACTTCATTCTTTTCGTCAAAACCGAAGGTAACAACCTTTTTGCCCTTGACCTCTTCGAGGGTTGCGAGTCTTTCGTCATCGCCACATACACATACGTCGCCCTCCGGGTTCATATGTTCAAAAATCTCTGTCTTTGCTTTGAATACTCCGTCAAGAGATCCGAGTGTTTCAAGATGGCATGCACTTATATTGGTGATGACGCAAATATCCGGTTTGGCAATTTCTGAAAGCTTGGTCATCTCGCCAAACTCGCTTATGCCCATCTCGAGAACGGCCACCTCATTGTTTTCTTTAATATTCAAAATGGATAACGGCAGACCGATAAGGTTGTTTTGATTCTTTTCTGTCCTGAAGACATTGTATTTTTGAGAAAGAACCGTTGCTATGAATTCTTTGGTCGTGGTCTTGCCAATCGACCCCGTGACACCGACCACTTTGATTCCAAGCTGCTCTCTGTAGAAAGATGCAAGTTTCTTTAATGCCTCAACCGTGTCCTCGACCACGATGCAGATTCCCTCTTCGCCGTCGGGCACTCTTTCACAGATGACGGCACCGGCACCGTTGTCAAACGCCGCCTTTATAAAATCATGACCGTCAACCTTGTCACCTTTGATTGCAAAAAACAAATTGTCTTTTTCGACTTTTCTCGAGTCGATGGCAGCACCTTCGAGCACCTTTTCTTTGTACTCATCACCGTTTACAAGTGTCGCCTGTAACGCATTTACGATATTTTCAACAGTTAATATCTTCATTTGGTCTTCCTCTTACACTAAAGTCTAATAAATGCTTATTTTACGCAATTCTTTCAATTTGTTAAATCTGGATTTAACATCATTTTTTATATTTTTTGAACGCAATTTCCACGATTTTCTCACAAAGTGAAGGGAAATCCATGCCGATCACCTTCGCTTCCTGAGGTATGAGTGAGGTGGGTGTCATTCCCGGAATTGTATTAGCCTCAAGACAGTATTCTCTGCCCTGGTCATCGAGAAGAAAATCTATTCTCGCATATGATTTTAGGTGCAAAGCTTCGAAAGCTTTCTCTGCCGTATTCTGAATTTTCAATGTCAATTCTTCTTCAAGATTGGCAGGACATGTCTCAATCGTGCTTCCGGCCTGGTACTTGTTTTTGTAATCATAGAAGCCTTCCTTTGGTTCGATTTCGACTATGGGAAGTGCCTTGCCGTCAAGAACGCCGCATGTAAATTCTCTGCCTTTGACAAACTGTTCGATAAGAACATGGTTGTCAAGTTTGAAGCACTCATCCACTGCATTCAAAGCCTCGGCCTCGTTATTGACGATAAATACTCCGATACTCGATCCTCCGTTTGGAGCCTTTACAACCATGGGATAACCGATCTCGTCTGCTTTAAGCTTAAACTCTTCCTTTTTATTAATCGTAAAAGCCTTGGGTGTTCTGATGCCTTTCATGATAAAGAAATCCTTGGTGATTGTCTTATCCATGCAAATGGCACTGCTTAAATAATCCGTTCCGGTATATTTCACATTCATAAGATCGAGGGAAGCCTGAATTCTTCCGTCTTCTCCGTTTGCAC
>DFEM01000021.1 GCA_002369155.1 Lachnospiraceae bacterium UBA3802
TTCTTCCCAACAATAAGAATATTATTATGGCAGCCAACCAGGCCAGGGATTTAACCGAAGACAAAGAAGTTATCGTAATTCCTACCAAAACAGTACCTCAGGGTATCAGTGCGATGATTAACTTTATGCCTGAATCTTCGGTTGAAGATAATACGGAAAACATGACCGAGGGAGCAAACAATGTTAAAACCGGTCAGGTTACATACGCCGTAAGAGATACCGAAATCGATGAAAAAATCATCCAGAAAGATGATTATATGGGTATAGGCGATAAAGGCATCTTATCGGTCGGTAAAGACAGAGATACAGTAACCAAAGAAATGGTTGACCAGATGGTTGACGAAGATACTTCCGTAATCACAATTTATGTCGGCAACGATGTTAAAAAGGAAGATTACGAAGCATTAAAGTCAAGTCTCGAAGAAGCTTACGAAGATATAGAGGTAGAAATTCAGCTTGGCGGTCAGCCTATATATTATTACATAGTCTCTGCGGAGTAATAGCATGAATTTTGAAGATCTGAAAAATATATCCATAAAAGAATTAAAAGGGGTCGGCGATAAAAACGCCGCCCTTTTTGCGCGTTTGGGTATCGAAAGCATTTACGATCTTATCAATTATTATCCCAGAACTTACAAAAAACTTCCTCCTTTATCAAAGGTTTCTGAATTAAAGGAAGGTGAAATCTGTGCCTTAAGGCTTAAAATGGCAGATGATTTTTATTATAAAAAGACCGCTAACAATGCAGTCACAACAGTTACAGGATATGATTCGACAGGCAGAGTATCTCTTGCATTCTTCAGAGTATCTTATTTAAGAAATGTTTTAAAACCCGGAAGCGAATGGGTGATTCTCGGAAGAGTAAAAAGAAAAGGCAGAAATTATGCGTTCGAAATGCCTGAAATCCATAAAATAACCGAATATATCGAATCATTAAGAAACCTGCAGCCGGTATATCCTTTAACAAAAGGTATTAATTCAAAAGCCATAGCCAAATACGTTGGAGTCTCCATTGAGCAGTTTTCTCCTTTCAATGAAGATCTTCCCTATGAAATTATTGAAGAATTTGATTTTCCCTCAATGACAAAAGCTTTGTCGGATATTCATTTTCCGATTGACAATACTGAATACATTAAAGCCAGAGACCGTTTTGCATTCTGTGAATTCTATAAATTTTTCATTGAATTAAACAAAATCAAAAAAGCTTATAACAAGCTTAAATCCGATTACGTATTCATAGAAACAGCCGAATATGAAAGATTCAAGACTTTAATCCCGTATGAACTTACAAAAGGACAGAAGGATGCGTTAGCAGATATCGTTAATGATGTTACTTCCGGTTTTGTAATGAACCGTCTGATTCAGGGTGATGTAGGATGCGGTAAAACAATTGTTGCGTTTCTTTCCTGTGTTTTATGTGCTTCAAACGGTTTCCAAAGTGCTTTTATGGCACCGACTGAAGTTTTGGCCGCACAGCATTTTACCAAATTCAGTGAATTAAACGAAAGATATAAACTGGGCTTGTCGATAGCTTATTTATCCGGTTCAACTTCAAAAACTCAAAAAAATGAAATAAAAGAAGACTTAAGAAACGGTAATATAGATCTGCTTGTCGGAACTCATGCATTAATAGAAGATGATGTCGAATTTGAAGATCTTGCTTTGGTGATAACAGATGAACAGCACAGATTCGGCGTAATGCAAAGAGACACTTTGAATAAAAAAGGCAACAAGCCCCATGTCTTAAGCCTTTCCGCAACACCGATTCCAAGGACTCTCGCATCTGTTTATTATACGGATTTACAGGTTTCTGTAATAAAAGACAAACCTTCATGTCGAATTCCCATTAAAACAGGATTAAGGAAAGCAAGCGAAAGACTTGACGGATTAAGGTTTTTATATTCCAAGGTAAAAGAAGGACGACAGGCAATTATAGTATGTCCTATGATTGAAGAAAACGAAGATACGAATCTTTCAAATGTTACCGATTACTCAAAATTCATTAAGGATTTGATGCCAAAAGATATAAGAATCGGTATATTGCACGGCAGAATGAAGAATAACGAGAAAAATCGCATTATGCAGTATTTTGCAAACGGAGATATCGATATTCTCGTGTCGACAACGGTAATAGAAGTCGGAATTGATGTACCTAATGCCACGGTTATCCTCATAGAAAATGCCGAGAGATTCGGCCTTGCCCAATTGCACCAGTTAAGAGGAAGAGTCGGAAGAGGAAGCGAAGCATCTTTTTGCATCCTTATAAACGGATCCGAAAGTGAAGATGAAAACGAAAGACTCAGTGTAATGCTTGAATCCGATGACGGCTTTTACATAGCTGACGAAGATTTGAGATTAAGAGGTCCCGGAGACTTAGCAGGAGTCAGACAAAGCGGAGATATAAGATTTAAAATAGCAGATATCTACAGAGACAGGGATTTATTCGTAAAAGCAAAGAATCATGCCGATTCTTTATTCGCATAAAATACATTATGTGGTTTGCATGCGGCAATGTACCATATAATGTATTTTTTTCTTTGATTTTAATTATATATATGATATAATTTCATAGAATGCGAACATTTGTGCGTTTTCAAAAAGAATTAATAATTTCTTTTATAAGAATTAAAATATACGGAGACAATATGACAGCAAAAAAACAAGTATACGATTCAAGTTCAATTATGGTACTTGAGGGCCTTGAACCCGTAAGAGAAAGACCCGGTATGTATATCGGATCCACATCTACAAAAGGTCTTAACCATTTGGTTTATGAAATAATGGATAACTCGGTCGATGAACACATGGCCGGTTTTTGCGATACCATAAATGTTACTTTAAATGCTGACGGTTCTGCGACGGTATCCGATAACGGACGCGGCATCCCCGTTGACAGACACGAAAAAGGAATCACAGCAGAAAGAATTGTACTTACCACACTTCATGCCGGAGGTAAATTCAATAATGATGTTTATAAAAATGCCGGCGGTCTTCACGGTGTCGGAAGTTCGGTCGTTAATGCCTTGTCCAAAAGATTTGATATTACTGTCAAAAGAGACGGCTGCATATATAAGGATGCCTATGAATTCGGAAAACCCGTAGTAGAACTCGAGGACGGACTGCTTCCCGTATCGGGAAAAACAAGAGAAACAGGCACGTCCATAACTTTTATGCCCGATGATTCAATCTTTGAAAAGACATATTTCAGATCAGAAGATATTAAATCAAGAATCCACGAAACCGCTTACCTTAATCCCGGACTTACGATTATTTTCGAAGACAAAAGAGATGTAAAAGAAAAAATCGTCTATCATGAAGAAGAAGGCATAAAAGGTTTCGTAAAAGACTTAAATGTCGGCAAGGAAGCTTTGCATGATGTAATCTGCCTTCACGGTCAAAGTGAACATGTAATCGTTGACTGTGCTTTCCAGTATGTGGATGAATTCCATGAAAACGTCTTAGGCTTTTGTAACAATATTTACAATGCCGAGGGCGGAACACATGTTACCGGATTTAAAACAATCTTTACTCAGATTATAAATAACTACGCAAGGTCCCTTGGAATATTAAAAGACAAGGATCCCAACTTTACCGGTGCTGAGGTTCGTAACGGTCTTGTATGCGTATTATCCATAAAGCATCCGGAGCCCAGATTTGAAGGTCAGACAAAGACCAAACTTGACAATCAGGATGCAGCAAAAGCGGTATCCAAAGTTATAAACGACGAAGCGCAGCTTTTCTTCGACCGTAATCTTGAGACTTTAAAGACCATTATTTCCTGCGCCGAAAAAGCAGCGAAGATAAGAAAAGCCGAAGAAAAAGCAAAAACCAATATGTTGACAAAGCAGAAATTTTCGTTTGATTCAAACGGAAAGCTTGCCAACTGCGAATCCAAAGAAGCTGAAAAATGCGAAATCTTCATTGTCGAAGGTGATTCCGCGGGAGGTTCCGCAAAAACCGCAAGAAACAGAAAATATCAGGCCATTCTTCCCATAAGAGGTAAGATATTAAACGTTGAAAAAGCCAGTATAGACAAAATTCTTGCAAATGCCGAAATCAAAACGATGATAAATGCATTCGGCTGCGGTTTTTCCGAAGGATACGGCAACGATTTTGATATAAGCAAATTAAGATACGATAAAATTATCATTATGGCCGATGCCGATGTCGACGGAGCCCATATTTCAACACTTCTTTTGACATTGTTTTATCGTTTTATGCCGGAACTCATATTTGAGGGACATGTGTATATAGCAATGCCTCCTCTTTACAAGGCTATTCCCACAAAGGGAGAGGAAGAATATCTTTATGACGATGCAGCGCTCGCCAATTACAGAAAGAAACATAAAGGAAGCTTTACTCTGCAGCGTTACAAAGGTCTTGGCGAAATGGATGCCGAGCAGCTTTGGGAAACAACACTCGATCCCGAAAGAAGAAACTTAAAGCAGGTTCAAATCGAAGATGCTTCCATGGCTTCCAAGCTAACGGAACTTTTGATGGGCAACGATGTTGCAGTCAGAAGAGATTATATTTACAAGCATGCCAACGAAGCAGATCTTGATATTTAAATTAACAAATAATTATTTTAATGGAAATGGATATATAAAATGGCCGAAAAGATTTTAAAAAGCGAATATTCGGAAGTAATGAGCAAATCATTTGTCGATTATGCGATGAGTGTTATTACAGCCAGAGCGCTTCCCGATGTCAGGGACGGATTGAAACCCGTTCAAAGAAGAGTTTTATATGATATGCACGAGCTTGGCATAAGACACGACAAGCCTTACAGAAAATCTGCAAGAATTGTCGGAGATACCATGGGTAAATATC
>DFEM01000119.1:0-1740 GCA_002369155.1 Lachnospiraceae bacterium UBA3802
TTACGCATTTCTCAAACAACGAGGAAAAATACATTTATCCTTATTCGAGAAAAGAAAATATCAAAGATTTCGCCAATGTTTACGATCGCATGCCGGGTGACAAAAACCAGAAACTTGCCAATTTGAAGATGGCTGTCATCTTTAAGCATCTTTTATACGGCTCGCAGCTTATGAATATAGATATTGATGAAATTGCCGGTGTTGACAGTGATATAAGGGATAAATATCATTCATTCCTTTATGATTTCAGAAGAATTTATACAAATAACAAGCATTTGATTCGAAACTTTAACGATGAGAAGCCTTTCAGTTATAAATGCATCGACAATCAGGTATTTACGAGAGAATACTTTGACGGTGAAAAAGGTTTCATAATTGTATTTAATTTCTCAAAGGATTCTTATCAAAAATACAACATCCCCGTATCGCACGCCGGAGTTTACAAAGAAGTATTCAATTCGAGCAGCACAAAATACGGCGGTGAAGGAATATGCAATACCAAAAACATTCAGACTCAGGATGTAGAAGGTTCCGATGTTTTGAATCTTACTATCAAACTTCCTTCTTTATCCATACTTGCTTTTGAGCACAGAGATTTCACCAAGAAAGAACTTGATGCGATTTTCTTGAAAAAAAAGAAAGCAATGATCAAATTTGTGGACGGAGAAAAGAGCAAGATAAAGGATAAACTGAATGCCGATATTGAATCATTGAAAAAAGAAGCAAATAAAAGAATGCAAGAACTTGACGAACTTTTAATTCCTTTTAATAAGTAAAGCAGGATAGAACAATGCCTAAATTTATTACAGATTATTTTTCATCGATATTTAACGAAGCGCTTGCGGATAAGATTTTTTCTCTTACCTGGAGAGTTCTTATAAGCCTGGCCATTTTAATATTGACAGTCCAATTGGTTAAGCTTTTCAAAAAGTTTTTAAGAAAAACTTTCAAAAAAGTCAAAATGGACGATGGGATAGCAGGCTTTCTCGTTTCTCTGACGGGAGTAGGACTTTATATACTTGTCGGATTCTTTGTGGCTCAAAGCCTTGGTGTCGATGCTGCAAGCATTATTGCCTTGCTTGGTTCTGCCGGCGTTACCATAGGTCTTGCCATTCAGGGATCTCTTTCAAATATTGCCGGAGGAGTGCTTATACTTATACTTAAGCCTTTTAAAATCGGCGATTATATAATCGAGAATACACATAACAACGAAGGTTCTGTTGTCGAAATAGGTCTTATATATACCAAATTAAATACTTTTGACAACAAAACGGTCATTCTTCCCAACGGCATGCTTGCAAATTCTTCCATAGTTAATGTAACGCATACTCCTTACAGAATGATTGAACTTATATTTGATATTGCATATTCTGCCGATTTCAATCTTGCCAAAGATATAATCGCCAAAGTTATAAGAGAAGATGAAGCCGTTTTGACGGAAAAACCGATACTTATCGCAATGGATTCTCTTGATTCAAGTTCGGTTAAAGTCTGCTCGCGCTTTTATGTCAAAAACGAAAATTTCATTACCGCAAGATACAGAATCAGGGAAAAAGTCAAATTTGCGCTCGACGAAAACCATATTGAGATACCTTTTACACAGGTTGTAATACACGAAGCCAAGTAATTCAAAACTTTTCAAAAAAATAATTAAGTCTTGATTTAACTCGTTTTCGTGTTTATAATATAAAAATGTTTTATGTATAAAGCATTTTTGCCGGAATAGCTCAGTCGGTAGAG
>DFEM01000119.1:1809-10008 GCA_002369155.1 Lachnospiraceae bacterium UBA3802
CTCGTAATGAAGGGGTCGTCAGTTCAAGTCTGATTTCCGGCTTTATTGTATCTGAATGGAAACATTTATGTTTCCATTTTTTAAAAATTCGATAAGATTCAAGGAGATAAAAATGGCAGTTCTCTGGGGCGGAAGATTTACAAAAGAGACAGATGATAAAGTATTCGCATTTAACGAATCCCTTTCATTTGACAAAAGACTGTATGCCGTAGACATAAAAGGTTCCAAATGCCATGCGAAAATGTTGGGCAAACAGGGTATTATTACCGAAGAAGAAGCCGAAAGCATAATTAAAGGGCTTGATTCTATTTTGGCCGATATTGAAAACAATACATTGGAATTCGACCCCAAATGTGAAGATATTCACAGTTTTATCGAAGCAAACCTTACCAAAAGAATAGGCGAACCGGGCAAGAAGCTTCATACGGGAAGAAGCCGAAACGACCAGGTTGCTCTCGATATGAGAATATACACCAAAAATGAAGTCATCGCTTTATCCGATTTGATAACTTCGCTTTTAAAAGTTCTTCTTTCCAAAATGAAAGATAATAAAGACACTTATATGCCTGCTTTCACGCATCTCCAGAAAGCTCAGCCGACCAATCTTGCACATTATATCGGTGCATATGTCGAAATGTTTTTAAGAGACAGAGACAGGCTTAAGGATATTGAAGAAAGAATGGATTATTCGCCTCTCGGAGCGGGAGCTTTATGCGGCACCACTTATCCTTTGGACAGGGATTATACTGCGGAGCTTCTCGGATTTAAGGAAGCTACTTATAATTCGATGGATTCCGTTTCGGACAGAGATTATCTTATTGAGACTTTGTCTGCTTGTTCGATAATAATGATGCACTTATCGAGATTCTGTGAAGAACTTATTATCTGGAACTCGAATGAATACAGATTCATAGAAATGGACGATGCATTTTCCACAGGTTCATCCATTATGCCTCAAAAGAAAAATCCTGATATTGCGGAACTTGTCAGAGGAAAGACCGGAAGAGTATACGGAGCTTTGGTATCTCTTTTAACCACAATGAAAGGACTCCCTCTTGCATACAATAAGGATATGCAGGAAGACAAGGAAGTTGCTTTCGATGCACTTGATACCGTTAAAGACAGCCTTACATTATTTACCGGAATGATTGACACGGTATCTTTTAATAAAGAGATTATGGCAAAAAGTGCAATGAAAGGCTTTACAAATGCCACAGATGCAGCTGATTATCTTGTAAGAAAGGGAATACCCTTCAGAGATGCTCACGGAATTATCGGGATTCTTGTTCTTAAATGTATAGAAAAGGATTGCTCTATAGAAGATTTAAGTCTGACGGAATTAAAAGAAATCTGTGATTCATTTGATGAAGATGTTTACGATGCAATCTCTTTGAAGACCTGCGTTGAAAGAAGGCTGACCAAGGGTGCGCCCGGTGCGATTGATGAATCAATAAAAAGATACGAGGATATTATTTAATTAAACTTTTTAAATCAGTTTCCGAAACTTTTTTAATATTTTAAGTTGATTATGTCCGTTTACGGATTAATGGAGGATAAAATAATGAGTGACAAATTACGTGTAGGTATTTTAGGCGGTACGGGAATGGTAGGCCAGAGATTTATTTCTCTTCTTGAAAATCATCCCTGGTTTGAAGTTGTTTTGATTGCAGCTTCTCCCAGATCAAAAGGAAAAAGATATGAAGACGCCGTAGGCGGAAGATGGAAAATGACAACACCCATGCCTGAAAAAGTAAAAGACATGGTCGTATATGATGTAAATGAAATCGAAGAGATTTCAAAGCAGGTAGATTTTTGTTTCTCTGCTGTTGACATGACAAAAGATGAAATCAGAGCTATCGAGGAAGCTTACGCAAAAGCTGAAGTTCCCGTTGTTTCCAACAACTCTGCTCACAGATGGACTCCCGATGTTCCCATGGTTGTTCCCGAGATCAACCCCGAGCATATGAAAGTCATCGATGATCAGAAGAAGAGACTCGGAACAAAGAGAGGATTTATTGCAGTTAAACCCAACTGCTCAATTCAGTCATATGCACCCGTTTTAACGGCTTGGAAAGAATTTGAGCCCTATGAGGTAATAGTATCTACATATCAGGCTATTTCCGGTGCGGGTAAAACTTTCAAGGATTGGCCCGAAATGGAAGGAAACATCATTCCTTACATCGGCGGCGAAGAAGAAAAGAGCGAGAAAGAGCCTTTGAGAATCTGGGGTAAAGTTGAAGACGGTGTTATTAAACCCGCTGACAATATCAAGATTTCAAGCCAGTGCATCAGAGTTCCCGTTCTTAACGGACATACGGCTTCCGTATTCGTTAAGTTCAAAAAACAGCCTACAAAAGAGCAGCTTATTCAGAAATTATGGGATTTCAAGGGACTTCCTCAGGAACTCAATCTTCCTTCTGCTCCCAAACAGTTTATTCAGTACCTTGAAGAAGACAACAGACCTCAGGTTGCTTTGGATGTTGATTTCGAAAACGGTATGGGAATAAGCGTAGGACGTATCAGAGAAGACAGCATTTACGATTGGAAATTCGTAGGACTTTCCCATAACACTGTAAGAGGCGCTGCAGGCGGAGCTGTTCTTTGCGCAGAACTTCTTAAAGCTCAGGGTTATATTACAGCTAAATAAACCATAAATGAATTAATCGGATTCTTCGGAGAAATCCGGAGGATCCGATAACAGGGGTAAATTAATGGTAATCGGACGAAGCAGCGAAATTGAATATTTAAAAAAGATATTTAATTCAAATGAAGGTTCTTTGGTGACTCTTTACGGGCGCGGCGGCGTCGGTACTTCGAACGTTTGGCATGAATTTGTAAAAGATAAAAAATACGTATATATTAAATGTCCCAAAGCCAGCAGCAAGCAGATTAATTTTCTTATTGCCGGCGATCTTTCGTTAAAGGGATTTGAGTTTTCGGACGAATTCCCTTCTTTTTCGACTATTCTCGATTCTTTATCGGATAAATACAAACTTGATAAATTCGTATTGGTTTTGGATGATTTCGAAAATTGTTTCAAAGCCGATGATTCTTATATTGATATATTGTTTTCCTATGTAAAACTAAATAAAAAAGACAACAGATTTATGTGTCTTCTGGTTTCTCATGATACGAGATATGTAGAAAATATCTTTGTGTCAAAAATCGGTAAAAATGCACTTTCAATCGACGGATTTCTTAAAATCCAGCCGGTTTCTTTTATAGATTTGGTAATGTTCTTTAATACCGAAGATACTTCTAAATGCATGGATTTTTATGCTCTTTTGGGCGGTAATATTGCATTTTACAAATACTTTGACATCAATAAGACTTTAAAAGAGAATATTATCAAAACATTTCTCAATTCGGATTCCGTATTCAGACGTGCGGGAAATGATGTCGTTTTGGAATATTTAAGAGAAGTAAATGTATACGGGACAATACTTTATTGTCTTGCAAACGGTCATAATAAATTAAATGACATATTTCTGCATACCGGATTTTCAAGAGCAAAGATAAGTGTTTATTTAAAGAACCTTATGAGTCTTGATACAGTTGAGAAGGTATCAAGCTTTGATACTCCCGGTAATGAAAATACGATGAAAGGCGTATATCGTATTTCCAATCCTATCGTTAATTTCTGGTATAAATTCATATATCCTCATGAATCTTATCTTGAACTTATGAGTCCCGAAAAGTTTTATGATACTTTTATTAACGATAACATACCTGATTTCCTTAAAGATTCGCTTCCTTTGATCTGCAAGGAATATCTCAATTTGTTGAACAAAAAACACGGTCTTCCCATCAAGGTTTCAAAATCAGGAGAATGGGTAGGAAAGGCCGGAACCATACATTACATCGGTCGCGACGAACACAGAAACATTCTTGCCGCATATTGTGCTCTCGGTAACGATCCGATGAACTATTCCGAATTCGAATGGTTCGATTACTGTCTTAAAGAAGCCAAAGTTAAAGCGGATTACATTTATCTCTTCTCAAAGAGCGGCTTTGACGAGGATTTGAATGAAATGCTCTGGGACAGAGAAGTTACTTATGTCGACATTCGAAATCTTTGATGAAATTTTAGCAATTGCTGTGTATAAAGGAGTTATATGGCAAAAAGAGTTTTTATTGCCGAAAAGCCGTCCGTTGCAAAAGAATTTGCGAAAGCTTTAAAAGAAAATTTCAAACAAAACGACGGTTATCTTGAAAGTGATAATTCCATCGTTACCTGGTGCGTGGGTCACCTCGTAAACATGAGTTATCCGGAAGAATATGACGCGAACTTGAAAAAATGGTCATTCGACACAATTCCGTTTATTCCCGAGAATTATAAATATCAGATTATCTCTTCGGTTTCCAAGCAGTTTAATATTGTTAAGACTTTGTTGACCAGAAATGACGTCGACACTATTTTTGTGTGCACCGACTCTGGACGAGAAGGAGAATATATATACCGTCTTGTGGAACAGGAAGCGCATGTTAAAGGAAAAACGCGTAGACGTGTATGGATTGATTCGCAGACCGAGGAAGAAATTCAGCGAGGCATTAAAGAAGCCAAAGATTTAAGCGAATATGACAATCTGTCAGCAGCTGCGTATCTTCGTGCCAAAGAAGATTATCTGATGGGTATTAATTTCTCGCGAGCACTCACTTTGAAATACGGCTACGGAATGAAGACATTTCTTAAAGCCGACAAATGCGTAATAAGTGTCGGCCGTGTCATGACATGTGTTCTCGGAATGGTTGTCACAAGAGAAAGAGAAATCAGGGATTTTGTTAAAACTCCCTTCTACAGAGTTCTTGCGTCTTTGGATTTAAGCGGTACATATTATGACGGAGAATTCAGAGCTGTTGAGAGTTCGAAGTATTTTGAATCGCCTCTTTTATATAAAGAGAACGGTTTTAAAAAAGAAGCGGATGCACTTAAACTTATCGATGAAGTAAAGGCCCTAGAAGGCAACGAATTTACCGTTTCATCCATTGAAAAGAAAAAAGAAAAAAGAAATCCGCCGATGCTATACAACCTGGCGGATCTTCAGAATGACTGTTCGAAATATTTCAAAATCAACCCTGATCAGACGCTTAAATATATTCAGGATTTATATGAAAAAAAGCTTGTAACTTATCCCAGAACCGATGCCAGAGTTTTATCGAGTGCGGTTGCAAAAGAAATTAACAAGAATTTAAATGGTTTAAAAGTTCACCCTTTGTATTCGGAGATTATTAAAGGTATTTTTGAGTCAGGTTCTTACAAAAAAATAGGATCGACAAAATATACCAACGACAAGCAGATTACAGACCACTATGCGATTATTCCCACCGGTCAGGGATTTGATAACTTAAAAAGCGTTGACGAAACCTGCCTGCATATTTACGAAATAATTTGCAGAAGATTTCTCGGTATTTTCCTTCCTCCCGCGGTATACGAGAAAGATTCACTTGTTGTCGAGCGAAACGGGGAGAAATTCTTTTCATCTTTTAAGGTTTTAAAAGAAGAAGGATTTTTGGCTGCAACCACATTTTCGTTTATAAAGAAAAAGGACAAAGACAGCGCAGAGCCTGATAAGGGAGAAGATAACGAAAACGATGAAAACGCCAAAAACGGTTCGGATTCAAAAGACGAAAGTGAAGACGTAAAATGTTCCGAAGAAACACTTCAATTTCTTTCCAAACTTAAAAAAGGCGATAAACTTCCATTTAAGGAGCTCTTCGTAAAAGAAGGCGAGACTTCTCCTCCGAAAAGATACAATTCGGGAAGCATGATACTTGCCATGGAAAGTGCCGGTCAACAGATAGAAGACGAAGAATTGAGAGCTCAGCTTAAAGGCTCCGGAATAGGAACTTCTGCTACAAGAGCTGCGATTCTTACCAAGCTTTTCAACAACGGTTATCTGAAACTTAATAAAAAGACTCAGATCATAACCCCCACACTTTTGGGCGAGATGATAACCGATGCCGTTCATTTGTCCATTCCTTCTCTTTTGCATCCAAAACTAACCGCAAGCTGGGAAAAAGGCCTTACAATGGTAGCAAACGGCGAAGTAAACGAAAAAGATTATATGGATAAACTGTCCAAATATGTTACGGATTATACAAATGATGTCAAAAACAAGGATTTCAACGATAAATTAAGAAACAGATACGGCATATTAAAAAAGTATTATAAGTAGCAAATTTTCTTTTCAAAAATATTTTAAAATCCGCTTTATGATGATATAATTTAAAAGCACGTTATTTTTTTAACATAAAATCAGATTTATTTAATTTATTTTAGCCGTTTATATATAAGATTTCGGCTGTGGAGAAAACATGAAAGACGTAGAAATTGCAAAGCTTTATGATTTAAACGAAACCAAAGCAGCTCCTTTGTTGGAGTCAAAGAAATATCCCTGGGAAGTTCTTCCGCTTATTAAAGACTTTATTCTCGAGCTCGGAAAGACTTTAAGCGAAGAAGAATTCGAAAAAAGAGGAGAAGATGTCTGGATTCACAAAACAGCAAAGATTTATCCTACTGCAAATATTTACGGTCCCTGCATTATTGATGCCGAAACCGAAGTCCGTCCCGGTGCTTTCATCAGAGGAAATGCGCTTGTCGGAAAAAAATGTGTTGTAGGCAATTCGACAGAACTTAAAAATGTTATTCTTTTTAACAATGTTCAGGTTCCTCATTATAATTATGTGGGAGATTCCGTTTTGGGATATAAAGCACATATGGGTGCAGGTTCAATTACATCGAATGTTAAATCCGATAAGACACTTGTTGTAGTCAAAGGTGACGAGAATTACGAAACAGGTCTTAAGAAATTCGGCGCAATGCTCGGCGACAGAGTTGAAGTGGGCTGCAATTCGGTACTTAATCCCGGTACCGTAATCGGCAGAGATTCAAATGTTTATCCTACAAGCTGTGTAAGAGGTGTAATTCCCGCAAATTCCATTTATAAGGACAAAGATAATATAGTATCAAAAGTGTCTCCCGATGTCAAATGAGACATTCCTAAAAACTTCTTAATATGATAAAATAATTCTTTGGAGTTATTTATATATTTAATTCTTGAAAGGAGAAATTCACATGATTTATTCAAAAGAAGTTGAAGAAATGTGTACCGTTGCTCAGGGCGTGAATCACGGATGTGCTCCCATTCCCGAAGAAGCAAAATGGGTAAAAGCCAAAGAAGTAAAAGATATTTCAGGCTTGACACATGGTATCGGCTGGTGTGCTCCTCAGCAGGGCGCATGTAAACTTTCCCTCAACGTAAAAGACGGCATTATTGAAGAAGCACTTGTAGAAACAATCGGCTGTTCAGGTATGACTCACTCAGCTGCCATGGCTTCAGAAATCCTCATCGGTAAAACTCTTCTTGAAGCATTGAATACTGACCTTGTTTGTGACGCCATCAACACAGCTATGCGCGAACTCTTCCTCCAGATTGTTTACGGACGCACACAGAGTGCTTTCTCCGAAGGCGGCCTCATGATTGGTGCCGGACTGGAAGACCTCGGCAAGGGACTCATTTCGCAGACGGGCACGCTCTACGGCACAAAGGTTAAGGGCACACGCTACCTGCAGCTCACCGAAGGCTACATCACAAAGATGTACCTTGACAAGGATGACCAGGTCTGCGGCTACGAGTTCGTTCACATGGGCAAGTTCATGGATGCCATCAAGAAAGGTGTTCCTGCCGACGAAGCCCTCAAGAGTGTTACAGGCACATACGGCCGCACAAAGGCCGAGGACGGTGCCGTGAAGAGTATTGACCCCCGCAAGGAATAAAAGAATAGGAGGAAAGATTATGATACGTGAAGTGAAATTCGAGTCACAAGACCGTCGCATCAAGCAGATTCTTGCTTGCTTGAACAAACATGGTATTGCTTCTATCGAAGAGGCCAACCAAATCTGTGAGGCTGCAGGCCTCGACCCCTACAAGACTTGCGAAGAGACACAGATGATTTGCTTCGAGAACGCAAAGTGGGCTTACGTCGTAGGCACTGCCATCGCTCTGAAGGAAAAGGCAAAGGACGCTGTGGAGGCTGCCAACTACATTGGCGAAGGCTTGCAGAGCTTCTGCATTCCCGGCTCTGTTGCCGACGACCGCAAGGTAGGCATCGGCCACGGCGAACTGGCTGCACGTCTGCTCAGCCCTGAGACGAAGTGCTTTGCTTTCCTCGCAGGCCACGAGAGCTTTGCTGCTGCCG
>DFEM01000177.1 GCA_002369155.1 Lachnospiraceae bacterium UBA3802
CGATGCAGTTTTTGATAATATTCTGAATTGCCTCAACGGTCCAGTTCTTATCGCACCTTATATTAACCGACGAAACATCCGACTCGAAAGATATATTTCTTAAATCAAACTGGATTTCAAAAGGCTTGATGGCTTCTTCGACAATTTCCGTCGCGGGTATATCCTCGCGTTTTAAGACAATGGTTCCCGCATCAAGCTTCGATAATTTAAGAAGAGTCTGAATGAGCCAGTTCATTCGGTCAAGCTGGGAAGACTGCGTGTTTAAAAACTCAATTCTTTTATCTTCGTCTTTTTCATCCACCAAAAGATCGTTCATAACCATCATGGATGTAAGCGGAGTTTTAAGCTGATGACTGATGTCCGCAAGTGCCGCCGCGAGATTCTTCTTATCATCACTAAGAAGTTCCTTTTGATATTTTAAAGTTGACGTGGTCTTGTATATATTTGTCTTTAATATCGAAAGCTCGCCCTCTTCCTGATCGAGTATTTCATCGGTATCGTTTTCCGCCAAAACCCTTACAAGATAGTCATTGAGTTTTTCGATTTTTTTATATCTGTTCTTTGTATAAACGATGAAAAGAACCGTTAAAAGAACTCCGGTAATAAAGACTGCCGCACCTGCCGGGACGCCCAAAAAAATCGCAACGGGTATAGCTGCCAGGATTGTAATCACAGCACTTATTATTATCATGTTTCGAAATTCTTTGTTCTTCATGTCTGTCCTCTGATGTTTTTTACTTATCGACAATATATCCCATGCCTCGAACCGTCTTTATAATCTTGGGATCGGACGGATCTTTTTCAATCTTGTCGCGAAGTCTCTTTATATAAACCGTAAGCGTATTGTCGTTTACAAAATCGCCGCTTATGTCCCACATGTCGGAAAGCAGTTGATTACGTGTCAGAACCACTCCTCTGTTGTTGGCAAATGTAAGAAGAAGACGGTATTCAAGCGCTGTAAGTTCGATGTTTTCTTCTTTTCCGGTCTCCTCATTTTTAACGGTTACCTTGGCTTCATTTGTATAGATAGACAGATTTCCGATTCGCTCAATATTTGCCGATGCATCAGTACTTCCTTTATCTTCACCTCTGCCGGCTCTTCTTAAAACGCTCTTAATTCTCGCCATAAGTTCATTTACCCTGAAGGGTTTGCAGATATAATCATCCGCTCCGAGTTCAAGGCCCATTACGACGTTAACTTCAGCATCTGCAGCCGTTAAGAAAATAACGGGAATATCTTCCGTTTCCTTCATGTATTTGCAAATATCATAGCCGCTTCCGTCCGGAAGATTGATATCAAGAATGCTTATGTCATATTCATTTTTCTTCCACGCCTTTTTCGCGTCAGCGACGGTAGTAACATGAGTAACCTCGTATCCTTCTTTTTCAAGAGAATACTTAAGTCCCATTCCTATCGCATCATCATCTTCAAGCAAAAAAACTTTCATAACAGTGTCCTTTTTTATATTTTCGGTAATAAACATGACAACATATGAATTTCTTCAGACTTTCGCCAAAATTTATATTACATATCAAGAAGATAAGCGTCGTCCGGAGAAATTCTTCTTTCTGGAGTTAAGATAAGCCAGTCGGTAACTTCGTCTGTTGAGTAAGTACCGATATCTCCGCTTTTAATGCCTGAAACATAGTAAGGATCCTGAGTAAGTTCTGCAACAAGTTTGCCGTCTTTTGCTTCTTTTAATTCGAACCAGATATGTTCTCTTGACATTCCGCTTTCATCCTCGGAATCGGTCTTTAATCCGATTTTTACAAGGCATGCACATTTTCTGATTTTCTTTTTGGCACGGATGAAATAGTCAATTCTCTCACGTGCGAGCGCACTCATTCTCTCCGTTTCCTCGGTGCTTATCATGAAAATCGGATTGTCTTCAATAACATCGTCAAAGTCCTGAATCTTTGAATATTTCTTCTCATCCTCATCTTTGGGAGTCATGTATGTCATTACAACAAAATAATCATCGCTGTGATATTCGTCTCTGTCGGCATCTTTTCCAAGCTTTGCATCCGGATAAAAAGGCATGGCTTCCTTCCAGTCAACCGCTGTTGTAACTATATAATTGCCGTCTGAAAGCTGGGCGTTAAAGACAGCATCTCCGGGTTTTACAGGTTCTTCAGCCTCAAGCATTCTGTATGCCATGGTTTCAATCACCTGATAATGAGTGCTGTAACGGTCTTTATCGGAAAACATAATTTCAAGTTCGTATAAGCCGCATCTTTTAAGACCATGGGTATGAAGCCAGACTTCATCGTCATCGCCGCTTACCGCCTGAACCGTGAAGAGATATCTGGGTGCAGGCATAACCTTGGAAGCGGCTGCCAGTGCAATCCAGCGACCGGAGATCAGTTTCTCTGCGGCAACATCCATTACTGCCAGTAATCCGGGAACCATTGCATTAACGATTCGAAGCTGATCATAAAAGCAGACTCTCGAATCACCGGAAAAAGACATGCTCACACCAAGTCCGACTTCCGCTTTGCCGATTAACTTGTTTTCTTTGGGCGTAAACAGGTGATTAACACGAATAAAAGGCGGAATCTGCACCGGTTCCATCGAAAGAAAAATCGTATATTCTCTTTTGTCGATGGATAAATCCATAACTATTCTTTTAAATTCATCAAGGCTTATTTTGTTAATCTCGATGTTGCTTTTACTTCTTAAATTGGCCTCCAGTTTTTTTGGGTCCTTAATATCCTTGGGATTGCCCGGGATAACTATCATTAACGAATCTTCCTGCATTGATTTCTCCTTTTTTTCAAGATATTTTATTATATCATTTTTTGCCGGCTCTTTTCTACATTCTAATTGTACGGCGGCTCTGTCTTAAAATAGCTATTATTTGCAATATGTATACTAGAATACTATTGCCTTGTTGCCTCTTAAAATATATAATTGAGGCAGATGCAATTAACTTAAATTTTCTACACAAAAAGGACGGGTTACGTATGGATTTTATTATTTCTTCGGCAAAAATTAAAAAA
>DFEM01000170.1 GCA_002369155.1 Lachnospiraceae bacterium UBA3802
TGCTTAAAGGATGACAAGTTCTGTGAGAAGATGAACGACTACATTCTCTTTAAGAATTTAAACGGCGAGTTCATGACTCTTCCCGAATGCCTCGAGACAAAGCCCATCGATACTTCCGATGCCGTGGATGAAGACGGAAATTCCGTGGAAGCAGAAGTTGTGGAACAGGATAATTCCGAAGACAACAAGGAAGAGGGCGAAAACAAAGACGAAAAGAAAGAGAAGATTATATACTTTGTTACGGATCCGGTAGAGCAAAGCCAGTATGTTGCGATGTTCAAAAAAGCGAAAATGGATGCCGTAATGCTTACCGACAATATCGATATGCCTTTCATCAATCAGCTTGAGATGAAGAACGAAGGCGTAATCTTTAAGAGAATAGATGAGGATCTCTCCGATGCCTTTAAGACAAAGAATTCGGCGAAGGTCGAAGAAGAACTTAAGGTAAACGAAGAGGAACTCGCAAAACTCTTTAAGAAGATTGTCAAGAAAGACAATATTAAAGTCAAACTCGAGAAACTTAAAAACAAGGACATTTCCGCAATGATGACGATGTCCGGCGAGACCAGAAAGATGCAGGAAATGATGCGTATGTATGCAAGCGGAATGGGAATAGACGAATTCAGCAAGGAAGGTCTTACACTTGTTCTTAATGCAAACAACAAGCTGGTTCAGTTCCTGATTGAAGAAAAGGATGGAGAGAATGTAAGTCTTATCTGCGAGCAGCTCTTTGATCTGGCATTAATCCAGCACGGACCTCTTTCTCCCGATGAGATGACCAAATTCGTCAACAGGTCAAACAAAATAATGATGATTCTTGCAAAATAAATTAAAGAAAAAGGAAGAAGAGAAGAAAAACTTTTCTTCTTTCTTTTTTTGTAGTAAAATTATTTTATCTTTGGGTTATTTTTTTTATAACTGTTGATTGTGTAAAACGGAGGAAGATATGAGAAGAAGTATAGCCTTGTTGTTAACAGGTACAATGGTTTTATCTTTAAGTGCATGCGTTCCTAACATTAATGTCAATATAAACGATAAAGATTCGGGAAATGAAGTGGCAAGCATTACCGGTATCGATCAGAATTCCGATGGCAATAATGATATAGATGAAAATAATCAGAATTCAAATCCTGATGTTACTCAGAATCCCGATTCATCCAATCAGGCAAATGAAAATGACAATCCGAATCTGAATATAAAATATACAGGATATCCCGTATGGGACAGTTTTGATTTTCTTGTGGAAAATGAGTATTCCGAAGCGCCTAACGGCGAAATGATGGAAAAAGTCAAAACGCAATATACAAGCATTAATGTTTATTCCACTGAAGACAATGATTATGCTTATGCGGAACTTTCCGACAGACTTGTAAAACGAAACGACAGCGAGAAAGAATATATGTCCGAAAGATTCGATGAACTGCTGAAAGAGTGGAATGAAACTTTCTCGGATGTGGAATCGGAATATTATCCTCCCGAATACGAAATAGATCACTCCGGAGTTATAAGAGCGGATCAGAAAGTATTTTCGATTATTTCCGATTTGGAAAATTATTACGGCGGAGCTCACGGAGGCAATTTCATAGGAGGTTTGAATTTATATTCTCAGACCGGAGAAGAAATTCAACTTGAAGATGTCTTTTTGAAAAAGGATGAACTTGCAAAGGTTATCACGGATGAACTTTGGGAGAATTACGATCCCCTGATTTTCTTTGCCGTAAACGAAGAATTGGATGATGATACCAACAAAGCCGCTCTTCTTAACGATGTTGAACAGAATCTTGAAAATCTTCCCTGGACCGTAAACTATGACGGCATAGCATTTTATTTCGGAGATTATGTCCTTGCGGCATACGCTTCCGGACACCAGATAGTATATATTAATTTTGATGAATATCCCGAATATCTGAATCCTGCGTTTTTTGAGGATGCGGATGAGGAATATATTATCCATGCAAAAGCGAATGTTTATTATCCGTTTTTAAAAGACGGAAAATTATCCACAGTTGCTTTCGACTGGGAGAAACAATACAACGCCGAATATGATTTTTATTCAGACACATATATGTTTTTAAATGTATTCGGAGACGATTATCAACAGCTTGACATGGAAGGCTCCATAATGGATCCGCCCATTTATATAGTAAGAAAGAACAATAAAGATTACCTTTATGTTCAAAATTACTATTTTGACGGAGTTGAAATACTTCAGGTCTTTGAATATGCAAACGGCGAGTTTAAGGAAATCGGCAATTACTCCGGCGGTGTATCCTTTAATTCCAACGAACTTGTGGATGAGACGACATTTTATGCAAACGGATCTTTTGCGGGAGGTTTTGCTTTTTCTCAGGCAAAGGCATCCGTGGGAGAAGACGGAACACTTAATCTCGGAGAAATATATTATTACGATATTTTCGATGACTGGAAAGAAAATAATTATTATGAAACCAAAACGGATTTGAAAGGTTTCGAAATGGGCCCGGACAATAAGCCTTCGTCCAAGGAAGTAACATTAAAGAAGGGAAGCAAAATTACACCTTATTGTACCGATATGGAATCGTTCATTGTGCTTGTGGATGATAATGACAATTATTATGCATTTAACATAGGCTGGAATGATACGGAAATGACAATAAACAAGAAAACAACCTTTGATTTGTTTGATCTTATAAGTAATTGGTATTAAAGCAATAAATATATTTAAGGAGAAAAAAATGGCTAAAGTTGGTATTGTAATGGGTTCGGATTCTGATATGCCCGTGATGAGCAAAGCGGCGGAAATGCTAGACAAATTCGGTATTTCCTATGAGATGACGATTATCTCGGCTCACAGAGAACCCGATGTGTTCTTTGAATATGCAAAGAGCGCGGAATCTAAAGGATTCAAGGTAATAATTGCAGGAGCGGGAATGGCAGCTCATCTTCCCGGTATGTGCGCGGCGATTTTCCCCATGCCCGTTATCGGTATTCCCATGCACACCACAAGCCTTGGCGGAAAAGATTCGCTTTATTCGATTGTTCAGATGCCTTCGGGCATACCTGTTGCTACGGTTGCAATCAACGGGGGCGCAAATGCAGGTATTCTTGCCGCAAAGATTCTTGCTACGAACGATGAAGAACTTTTGAAAAAACTTAAAGATTATTCCGAGTCTTTAAAGAAGAGCGTTCAGGAAAAGGATGCAAGACTTCAGGAAGTGGGATATAAGAACTATTAGGATTTAAATTAAAAACATATATAAGGAGAAAAAAATGGATTACAAATCATCCGGAGTTGATATTGAGGCAGGATACAAATCTGTCGAGTTAATGAAAGGTTATGTAAAAGAAACCTTCAGAAGTGAAGTTCTCGGTGGAATCGGAGGATTTTCGGGAGCATTTTCAATGAGTAAAATCAAAGAGATGGACGATCCCGTATTGCTTTCCGGTACCGACGGATGCGGAACAAAGGTTAAACTCGCATTTCTTTTGAACAAACATGACACAATCGGAATCGACGCTGTTGCAATGTGTGTAAACGATGTTGCATGTGCAGGCGGAGAGCCTCTCTTTTTCCTTGATTATATAGCATGCGGAAAGAACATTCCCGAAAAGATAGCCACCATCGTAAAGGGCGTTGCCGAAGGCTGCAAGCAGTCCGGCTGTGCTTTGGTAGGCGGTGAGACAGCCGAACATCCCGGACTTATGCCTGAGGACGAATATGATCTTGCCGGATTTGCGGTAGGCGTTGTAGACAGAAAAGACTTGATTACAGGCGAAAACATTAAAGACGGAGATGTTCTTATCGGCATGGCTTCAAGCGGCGTTCATTCAAACGGCTTCTCTTTGGTAAGAAAAGTTTTCAGAATGAGCGAAGACAATTTGAACCGTTACAGAGACGAACTCGGAAAGACACTCGGCGAAGCTTTAATTACACCTACAAAGATTTATGTAAAAGCATTAAAGAGCATTAAAGATGCCGGCGTAACCGTTAAGGGTTGCAGCCATATCACAGGCGGCGGATTCTATGAAAACATTCCCAGAATGCTTCCCGACGGAATCGTTGCAAACGTAAAGAAAGATTCTTATCCTGTTCCTCCCATTTTTGATTTGATTCAAAAAGAAGGAAATATCGCTGAGGAAATGATGTACAACACATTCAACATGGGACTCGGAATGGTAATTGCAGTTGACCCCGCAGATGTTGACAAGACAATGCAGGCAATTAAGGATGCCGGAGAAGAGCCTTATGTTGTGGGCAATTGTTCCAAGGGTGAAAAGGGAGTCGTATTATGTTAAAAATTGCTGTCTGTGTATCGGGCGGAGGTACCAACCTTCAGGCTATTATCGATTCGATTAATTCGGGAAAGCTTGAAAACACAAAGATAGTTCGTGTTATTTCAAACAATCCCAATGCTTATGCTTTGGAGAGAGCAAAGAATGCGGGTATTGATGCGGTATGTGTTTCTCCCAAATCTTTTAAAAATCGAAGCGAATTTAATGATGCTCTTCTTGCAGCACTAAATGAAGCAGACCCCGATCTTATCGTACTGGCAGGATTTCTGGTAGTAATACCTTTAAATGTTATTGAAACTTACAGAGGCAGAATTATTAATATACATCCTTCGCTTATTCCGTCTTTCTGCGGAACCGGCTTTTACGGACTTAAAGTTCATGAGGCTGCGCTTGCGAGAGGAGTTAAGATTACCGGAGCCACTGTTCACTATGTGGATGAGGGAACGGACACAGGCCCCATCATCATGCAGAAGGCAGTAGAGGTTAAGGAAGGCGATACGCCCGAGATTCTTCAAAGAAGAGTCATGGAACAGGCTGAATGGATTATATTACCCGAAAGTATAGGATTGATTGCAAAGGAGACCGAGAAGAAATGAAAATTTTGGTTGTCGGAGGCGGCGGAAGAGAACACGCTATAGTAAGTGCTTTGGCAAAGAGCAAAAGAGTTGAAAAGATTTATTGTGTTCCCGGAAACGCAGGCATAGAAAAACTTGCGGAATGTGCTCCAATCGGAGTTATGGAATTTGACAAGATAGCAATGTTTGCTTTGGAAAAACAGGTTGACATGGTAGTAATCGGACCTGACGATCCTTTGGTTGCAGGCATAGTTGATGTACTTGAGACAGCAGGCCTTAAAGTATTCGGACCCAACAAGAAAGCTGCAATTCTTGAAGGAAGCAAGTCTTTTTCAAAGGATTTGATGAAAAAGTACAATATTCCGACAGCAAAATACGAAGTATTTGAGGATTCATCCCTTGCCATTAAATTCCTTGACAACTGCAAATTCCCCGTTGTATTGAAGGCGGACGGACTTGCACTCGGAAAGGGTGTTTTAATCTGCAAGGATTACGATGAGGCAGTTGCGGGCGTTCATGAAATTATGGATGACAAGAAATTCGGTAATGCCGGAAACAAGATGGTTGTCGAAGAATTTTTGACGGGAAGGGAAGTAAGTGTTCTTTCGTTTACTGACGGAAAGACAATCAAGATAATGACATCCGCACAGGATCACAAGAGAGCCAAAGATAACGATGAAGGCTTGAATACAGGCGGAATGGGAACGTTTTCGCCTTCACCTTTCTATACTGAGAGAGTGGATGATTTCTGTAAGAAATATATTTATCAGGCAACCGTTGATGCCATGAAATCAGAGGGAAGAGAATTCAAGGGAGTAATTTTCTTTGGACTTATGTTAACCTCGGAGGGGCCCAGAGTTCTTGAATTCAACGCAAGATTCGGCGATCCCGAAACACAGGTTGTACTTCCCAGAATGAAGAATGACATTGTTGATGTTTTTGAGGCATGCATCGAAGGACATCTCGACAGAATAGATCTCGAATTTGAGGATAATGCGGCAGTATGCGTTGTTCTTGCAAGTGACGGATATCCTCTTTCTTATGAAAAAGGAAAAGAGATAAAAGGACTTGAAAAGTTCGATGGATCCGATGAATATTTCTGTTTCCATGCCGGAAGCAAAAATGTTGACGGAAAGATTGTCACAAACGGAGGAAGAGTGCTTGGAATCACTGCACTCGGAAAAGACCTTAAGGAAGCAAGAAAGAAAGCTTACGAAGCTACCGAATGGGTTGAATTTGACAACAAATATATGCGTCACGATATAGGCAAAGCTATTGATGAGGCATAGGCTGTGAATTGACGTATTTGTCAAAGAATGGTATATTTTATAATTGTGAAATAAATACGAGGTGTAAAAATGAAATTATTAAATACAAAAAATTTTTGGTTAAAAGGAGTATCGGCTGTTGCGGTATTGTTGATTTGCGTGTTGATTTTGCCGATTACCGCAAAAGCAGACACACCCGGTACCGTAAACGACAATAACGTAAACATTCGTTCTGATGCCGATGCAACAAGCACATCTTTGGGTAAGGTCAATTCCGGAGACAAAGTTACAATTATCGAAGAAAAGACCAATTCCTCCAATGTACTTTGGTATAAGATTACAACTGCTACAGGAACTACTGGTTATATCAGAGCGGATTTTGTTACAAAATCTTCTTCAAACAGCAATACAACAACTGCTTCAAATAACAACACAGCAAATACAACTACGACTACTCAGCAGAATGTAACAAATATTGATTCAAAAGCAGCATATATTGCAGGAGATGTTGTTAACATCCGTTCACAGGCTTCTTCCACATCCGATCTTGTGGCTAAAGCTCAGAAGAATGCTGAAGTTACAGTAACAGGAGAGACAACGGCATCCGACGGATACAAGTGGTACAAGGTATCATTTACTGCAGACGGATCTACAAAGACAGGCTTTATAAGAAGTGACCTTCTTACATTTACAAAGCCCACCAATCCCCCTGCTGAAACCAATATTGATTCAAATCAGGAAACGAAGACTCCCGATACAAACACAGAGACTCCCGATACAACGGAGACTACTCCTGATGATGGTAATACAGAGGTTACGGAACCTGTTGACGTACCTGAAGAAACCGCTCCCGCAGAACCCAAGAAGATGATTACTCCTCTTCAGCCTGCGGAAGATCCCGAAAACCTTCCCGAAGGCTTTGAAGAAAAGAAGCTTGAAGGCGGAGAAAAAGTCTGGACCAAGGGTGACTACTATATCGTATACGGCCTTAATGAGAAGAATATTACGGGATGGTATGTTCTTGATGAAAAGAACGATACATATATTGCCTATGACGGATTATTCACCGGTGAGGCAAAGAAATCCAATTCTGATATGAAAGTATTTGGCGTCAGCATCAAGGTAATCCTTGTAATCCTTATAGTTTTGATTATTATTCTTTTGGGCGTTGTATTCTTCATGGCTCTCAAGCTTTCAAGAGGCGTTGAGAACGACGATGATTACGATTACGACGATTATGAAGATGAGGAAGAGGAAGACGAAGATGAAATTCCGGTATCTTCCATCGAGAATTCAAGAAGCAGAAGATCAAGCGAGTCGAGAAGTTCAAGAGGCGTCGAGAGAGAACCAAAGCAGAGTAAGGCTTCCAAAGCCAAGGATAAATTCCTGAATTACTTTACAACCGAGGTTGACGATGATGCCGATGATGACGAGTATTACGATGACGTTGACGAAGATGACGATGATATAGATTTTATTGACATCTAAACTTAGAGCCTCTGTTAGAAATAACAGGGGCTTTGTTATAAGGAAAAGCTTATGGAATTAAACGAACAGAGCAAACAGGTATTTAAATACGCCAATCAGATAGGAAAGACTCTGGGAGCAAGTGCGCTTGATACCCAGCATCTTTTGTACGGCCTTGCAAAATGCGAGAATTCACTTGCGGGAAGCATACTTTTAAGTCACAACATAACTGCTTCGGACATAAAGAAAAGCTTCGAAACAAGAAGCGAATCTTTAAGGAAGGTCAGTGTTAAGGGAAAGCTTGAATATACTCCCCAGGTAAAAAGAATTCTTGATATCGCGGAAAGGACTGCAAGAGACACAGGCTCATCTTTAATAGGGACGGAGCATATTCTTTTTGCGATTGCGACAGAGGAAAAGTGTCTTGCTTTCAATCTGCTTGGATATCTTTTAAAAGAAAGCAATACTCCCGTTGCCAAAATCGCCGATGAAATTGCGGCTAATTTCGGATATGAGGATGAGGGCTATATTCCCGATGAATTTGTAAGAGCGGACGAATCTCCAATGGGAGACGGTCCTTCCAAATTCAGCCTCGAGGATTATACCAAAGACATCACCGAAATGGCGGAGATGGGAGAACTGGATCCCGTTATCGGAAGAGACGATGAGATTATGCGTATCATTCAGGTTCTTGCAAGAAGAAGCAAGAACAACCCATGTCTTGTCGGACAGCCCGGTGTCGGAAAAACGGCAATAGTTGAAGGCTTGGCGCAAAGAATCGCGGACGGAACCGTTCCCGATATTATCAAAGACAAAAGAATTCTTTCGCTTGATATGTCATCGCTTGTTGCGGGAACACAGTATCGCGGCGAATTCGAGAAGAGACTGAAAGCCGTAATAGAAGAAGTGACAGATGACGGAAATATCGTTCTTTTCATGGATGAAATCCATACCCTTATCGGTGCAGGCGGTGCCAAGGGAACACTTGATGCATCCAATATTTTAAAACCGGCTCTTTCAAGAGGCGAGATTCAGCTTATCGGTGCGACCACGGAAGAAGAATTCAGAAAATATTTCGAGAAAGATGCAGCGTTGGAAAGAAGATTCCAGCCCATAGCGGTAGCTGCTCCCACCAAAGAGGATTCAATTAAGATTCTTTTCGGAATAAAGGGTAAATACGAAGAACATCACAATGTCGTATATGATGATGCCGCCATAGAAGCATGCGTCAATCTTTCCGACAGATATATAACAGACAGAAACCTTCCCGACAAAGCAATCGATGTAATGGATGAGGCAGCTGCCCTTATAGCTTTGGAAGGTTATAAGCCTTCGGATAAAATCAAAAATCTTCGTGAAAAAATCAATGAATGCGACAAGATTATGAAGGAGAGCATTGAGAGCGGAGAATTTGAAAAAGCGGGAGAAGCCAAGAGCGAACAGGATGCTCTTTTTGAGGCTTTAAGAAAAGCCGAAGCGTCTGAACGCAAAAAGAAAAAAGGCAATGAAAAAACGGTTACGGTTACTCAGGTTGAGGCCGTAATATCAAGATGGAGCAAAGTGCCGGTTTCCGAACTTTCAAAGAAAGAATCGGAGAGATTAATCGGTCTTGAAAATACACTTCATAAAAGAATCATCGGTCAAAAAGAAGCAGTGGAAGCAGTCAGCAAGGCCATAAGAAGAGGACGTACCGGTCTTTCGGATCCCAAACGTCCCATCGGAAGCTTTGTATTCCTCGGACCTACAGGTGTAGGTAAAACCGAACTTTCCAAGGCTTTGGCCGAAGCTGTATTCGGCTCTGAAGATTCTTTGATAAGAGTTGACATGTCCGAATACATGGAAGCGCATTCGGTATCAAAGATTCTCGGCTCACCGCCCGGATATGTCGGATTTGACGAAGGCGGTCAGCTTTCGGAGCGCGTAAGAAAGAATCCTTATTCGGTTGTACTTTTTGATGAAATCGAAAAAGCACATCCGGATGTATTTAACGTGCTTTTGCAGATTCTTGACGACGGACAGGTCACCGATTCGCAGGGAAGAAAGATTAATTTCAAAAATACAATCATAATAATGACCAGCAATGTCGGTGCCAAGAGAATTACAGAACCAAAGAACTTAGGATTCGGCGGTAAGGAAACCAAAGAACAGAATTACGATAAGATGAAGAGCAATGTAATGGAAGAAGTGAAACTTCTCTTTAAGCCCGAATTTATCAACAGAATCGATGATTTTATCGTATTTCACAAGCTCGAGAGAAAGGATCTTGAGAATATTACATCCCTACTTCTTTCCAATCTTTCAAAGAGGGCGAAGGAACAGATGGATGTTGATTTAAAATTTACTACTGCTTTAAGAAATCATATAGTTGACAAGTACTCAAATCCTTTAATGGGAGCAAGACCGCTAAAGAGAGGAATCATGGTCGAAATAGAAGATTTACTGGCGTCCGAAGTGCTCTCCGGCAGAATTTCAGAGGGCGATCATGTCAAGGTTTCTTTTAAGGGCGGAAAGGTGAATTTTAACTAAAATATTTATGGAACTTACACCGATTTTAAGTTATAATAATATTGTATCTTAATAATATACGGGGGTAAAAGGAATGGAAATCATCAGTACTTCGGAAAACGGAAAACTTTCTTTTGGCAACTATGAACTTGCAGAGAAACAGAAGAAAGAAGATTTTCCCCATTGCGGTGATCTTTACAAGATTAAAACATACAACACGATGACTAAACTTGAGAGAAACGGATTGTTTCTTTTCGAGTCTGTTCCGGGTACAAATGTTTCGGATTTTGAAGAAAACGACAAGGGCTTGTTTTTCAATGTTGAATCTGACAAGGATGCGCAGATTACGGTAGGTCTTGAAGAGAATACCGAATACGATATTGAGATTGACGGCAAGTCTATCGGAAAGATTAAATCCAACGGCTCCGGAAAAGTAAGTTTCTCCATTGAACTTCAAAAGGGAGAAGTTAAAAACGTTAAGATAGTCAAATAGAGGGTTTATGTCAAAGGATAAAGTGAAGACTGTTTTCTTTTGTACGGAATGCGGTTACGAGAGTCCCAAATGGATGGGACAGTGCCCTGCGTGCAAGGCCTGGAATACCTTCAAGGAAGGACTTGATTCCAAGAGGAACACCGGCGGAGGACAAAGCACAAAAAGAAACGGGAT
>DFEM01000172.1 GCA_002369155.1 Lachnospiraceae bacterium UBA3802
TGCGATGAGTAAAGTTCTCTCTTCTTTTCGGTGTTTGTATACACTAAGGTAGGATTAAGAGGCTTGAAGTTATCAATGCTCGTCTTCAAATACTTCTTCCATTCATAATACGAACCGGTGGAAATAGTATTCAAATATTTTACATAAACATCAGGCATATTGATTTCTTCAGCCTTCTTCTTAAGTTCCTTGTCTATAGCCTCAATGCACTTAGATTCATTTTGACACCACTCCTTATTCTCCTCGTCCCAGAAGGCATAAAACTCTCCGCCTCGTCTCATCAAATCTTTGGTTTTTACGAGGAAGTCAGGTATGACCTCCACCGCACCCTTGGAGGTCACTTTTTTAATAATTTTTAAAAAATCCATTTTGACCTCATTTTTACCAAAACACCGGGATTTTTTGACGATTTTTTACCAATTTTCACACTCATCATGCAAAAGTTCAAAAATTTTCCCGGTTTTTCCCGGTTTTCCCGGTTTTTTTTGGCCTTTTTAAAACTTTTATAGAATTTTTTTTGTTTTCTACAAACAAATATATTTTTACTAAAAACACCGGGATTACCGTGAAACATCGTGATAAATGCTATTTTTACTCATAATTTTCCTGTAACCACGCACTCATTTGATACCATATTTCGACCTCTCTTTGGTCTCTTGTGGCATGTTTTAATGGAAACATACCGCCATTTCCATTAGCACTATACCTTCTGAATATGACATTTCTTAATATGCGCTGCACAGCGACGATGTTAAATCTGTAATCGTCATATCTTTCCAACCCCAAATTATAGATGATATCCCAGAACCAAAGACGACTATTATTGTCATCCCCCGTTCTCATAAACTCTTCTTCGCATCTGATTGCTAATGCGACAAACATCTCTAGCATTGAACATGGACCTGCTTCAGGCAACACTTCACCTGTTTCTTCCATGTACTGTCTACGTAGATCAGTCCCATCAAGAGCTCTATTTTCATCCATGGGGTTGGACCACATAAATTCAGTCTTATAAAGTTCGTGGAAGAGTAAACTATACGCTCGCTCTTCAACGCCTTCAAGTCCTACCCTGTCAATAAGATAAAGGTAGTAATCTTCACTATCAATTATTTTGATCACCCCGTTTCATTCCCAATCGGAACGAATGAATCAAACCGCTTTGTGATCTCAAAGTCATAGCCAACATAAGAATTTCTTACGTAGATTGTCTTCTCCTGATTGTTTTTAAATCCATATTTTGTGAGGCAGTTTCCTACATAAAATTCTTCATCAGTGATTTCCTCCTCATTTTCTGCAAACGCAAGAGTATCATCCTGCTGATAATATAAAAGTTCTGCCTTTTCAAGAAGAGGATCTTCGCCGTAATCCTCACGCTTTATGATCTTTGGTCTATTAAGTCTCTCACGGCTCCATCGTTCTGAGTCTCTAAGTCCTTTTATATAGTTTTCTTCTTCCTGACGATCCCATTTCTCAACTTCGTCTTCCTCGTCATCTTCAATATCTTCAGGCTCGACAATAGTCTTTTTGGGCTTTGTTATCATGTCATCAGGCTTCTCTACACCGTTTTCAGAATAAGCAGTGTAGTTAATTTTCTGATTTTTCTTCTCCTGCTCTTTTTGAACAGCTTTTTCTGCAACAGACGCAACTCCAGGGTCACTTAATGAGTCTTTATCAGGCTCTTTTACCGGTTCTGTTTTACTCCTGACATCCTTAAAATGCTTCTCCATGGCCTCAAGAATCTCTTTATCGGCCTTATCCTGGTACTTTTTGTCTATTTTCTTCTCTAAAAAGACCTTTGTACCAATGATTCCAGCCGCTGCACCGACCAAAATACCACCACTAAAGAGTAATATTTCCTTTATCATAAGAGCTCCCTGTCATAAGTGACCTGATATTTAAGTGCGTAACCGGATTTTCTCGTATAATCAGGTAACCAGATCTTCTCGACGATGAGTTTGAAGGTATTATCAGCGTCTTTTTTCCACTTTTTGCCAAATTTAATACCAAATTTCGGGTTCTTTTTGATCTCTTCAAAGAGTCCAAGCTCGTTTAAGACGTCATTATCAGTAAGAATTCTGCAACGATCGAACTTTCTCTGGAGATTTTTCTCCTTTTCAAAGAGGATTTCGTCATTAATAATCTCAGAAGAAGAGAAAATCGGACAAGTTTCGGCTGAATATACCCAATAAAGCGGATTTTCTTCGCCAACTTCATGCTTTTCTTCAACTTCAACGTCCGTGACATTTCCTTCTTCATCTAAAGATGGTACTTTTACAGTTCTCTTTTCCTCCCTTGTCTTAAACATATAGTGACGATCCTTCTCGACACCATCTTCCTCTCTAACGACAGCTCTATATTCCTTAAAAGTCTTATCAAGAGCCACATATTCACCGGATAACTGTGCCAACCTCAAAGTAGGAATGTAAGCAGCAGCACCATAAAGAGAAACAGCAAAGAGAGCACAAGCAGCCGCCCCACCCATATGCTTAACAACATTAATAGCAGTATCCACAAAAAGGGATCGCATTTCATGGTTATATTCCTTCTTTGTTAAAGTCTTAACCTCTTCTCCGTTTTCTTCGACCTCAACTTCAATCCTTTCACCGTCCTGGTCGACTGCTTCACCGGCTTTAAGCTGTTCATCAAGCTCTTTTGCCTTAGCAGTATACTCATCAAGGTCTTCTTTTACCTTTGGAGCAGCCTTAACAGCCATGTAAATTGTTGCTCCAAGTGCAATTGTTCCACCTACAAAACAGATAATAGGTGCTTTTTCGACTGCTGTAATCACTGCAGCCTTACCAAATGACACAACAGCAGTTTTTAATCCGTCAAACATATGGTTCTCCTTTATTTTGATTTAGTTTACAGTTAGAGAGGAGAGACAAAAGGGAGCACGCATTTTCTGCGCACCCCCTTCCGGTCTGATAACTCAGTTTTCTTCCTCTTCTTTAGGTTCTTCCTTCTTAGACTCCTCTGCAGGCTTCTCCGGTTCTGTTTTTGCTTTCTTCATTGCTCTGATCTCCGTCCAAGCGCCCTTACCGAGCACCGTTCCGAAGAATACGAACACACTTGCAATAGCTCCCATAACAAGTCCTACGATTGTCTTAAACTTCATTTCTTTTCCTCCTTAAATTAAAAGATTTTGATAAAATAATAGTTATCATATAAAGAGAAGAA
>DFEM01000100.1 GCA_002369155.1 Lachnospiraceae bacterium UBA3802
GTATAACGCATTGCAGCTGCGCCGTCGCCGTCGACCGAACCGAAATTTCCGTGACCGTCTACCAAAGGTGCTCTCATCGACCAATCCTGTGCCATGTTTACCAAAGCACCGTAGATTGATGAATCTCCGTGAGGATGGTATTTACCCATTGTATCACCGACGATACGCGCCGACTTACGATGAGGCTTATCCGGTCCGTTGTTGAGTTCTACCATTGAGTAAAGAACTCTTCTCTGAACAGGTTTAAGACCGTCTCTGACATCGGGAAGCGCACGCGCAGCGATTACGCTCATCGCATAATCGATATAGCAGTCTTCCATCGTCTTTTTAAGGTCAACTTCTTCAATTTTGTCAAATATTGTATCTTCCATTTTGCCTCCGTGTTGTTAGCACTTCATCATAAATAATTAATTCTTCAAAAATCGGGATATCTGGATGAACAATACAGTTCCCAGCGATCCAAAAACCAAAACGACTATTCCTAATATTATCAGTAATTTTATCGTTTGTTTTTTATTCTTGTCGGCTATGCTCAATATAAGAGCCCAAAGCCAGAACGCAAATAACAGAAAAAGAATAATTTTCATCTATTAAATATCCAGATTCTTAACAAACTTGGCGTTTTCTTCGATGAATTCACGTCTCGGTTCAACCTTGTCACCCATAAGTACGGTGAATGTAAGGTCTGTCTCTGATTCAACTTCGCCTTCCATCGTGACTCTCTTTAAGATTCTGTGCTCGGGATCCATTGTTGTTTCCCAGAGCTGATCGGCATCCATTTCACCAAGACCTTTGTAACGCTGAATCTTGTTGTTCTGGTCTCTTCCGACTTCTTCGAGAATATTGTTTAATTCTTCATCCGAATATGCATACCATATCTTTTTGTTCTTCTCCAGTTTGTAAAGAGGAGGAGTTGCAAGATATACATGACCTGCCTTGATAAGTTCGGGCATGAATCTGTAGATGAATGTAAGAAGCAGAGTTGAAATATGTGCACCGTCGACATCGGCATCGGTCATGAGAATAATCTTGTGATATCTTAACTTCGAGATATCAAAATCATCATGAATACCTGTTCCGAATGCCGTAATCATTGCCTTAATTTCGGCATTAGCATATATCTTGTCAAGTCTTGCTTTTTCTACGTTTAAGATTTTTCCTCTAAGAGGAAGGATAGCCTGCGTAGCTCTGTCTCTTGCAGTCTTTGCAGAACCGCCCGCGGAATCTCCCTCGACTATGTAAATTTCACATTTTTCGGGATTCTTGTCAGAACAATCTGCAAGTTTTCCGGGAAGCGCCATTCCTTCAAGAGCAGTTTTTCTTCTTGTTAAATCTCTTGCTTTTCTGGCTGCTTCTCTTGCTCTTTGAGCCAGGATTGATTTTTCGCAAATTGTCTTTGCTACCTGAGGATTCTGCTCAAGATAATATGTAAGCTGTTCGCTTACTACCGCATCAACTGCTACTCTTGCTTCGGCATTACCTAACTTTTGCTTTGTCTGGCCTTCAAACTGAGGCTCTTCGATTCTTACCGAAATAATTGCCGTAAGACCTTCTCTTATGTCTTCACCCGAAAGATTTGGATCCGAATCTTTTATAATCTTATTGGTCTTTGCATAATCATTGAAAGTTTTGGTAATTGCATTTCTGAAACCTGTTAAATGCATACCGCCTTCGGGAGTATTGATGTTGTTAACGAAACTGTAGACCATTTCGTTAAATCCGTCATTATGCTGAATTGCAACTTCTACCTGAATATTGTTCTTTGTTCCCTCAAAATAAAGGATGTCATTGTAAAGAGGTGTATTTCCTCTGTTTAAGTAAGAAACAAATTCCTTTATACCGCCTTCGTAATGGAAAGTTCTTTCCTTGGGCTCTTCATGTCTGTTATCTATGAATATGATTTTTAATCCCTTTGTAAGGAAAGCTGTTTCTCTGAATCTGTTCTTTAATGTATCAAAATCAAAAACTGTTTCGTCAAAAATTCTGTCATCGGGTAAAAATGTAACTTTTGTACCTGTTTTATCGGCATCACATTTTCCGATTACCTTTAAAGGAGCAGCATTTTTACCGCCGTCTTCATATCTTTGATAATAAACTTCTCCGTCTCTGCATATTTCAACTTCAAGCCATCTTGACAATGCATTAACAACCGAAGCACCTACACCGTGAAGACCGCCGGATACTTTATATCCTCCGCCGCCGAATTTGCCGCCGGCATGAAGTTTGGTAAATACGAGTTCTACGGCCGAAACACCTGTTTTATGGTTAATACCAACGGGAATACCTCTTCCGTTATCTTCCACTGTAACGGAATTGTCACTGTTTAATGTAACCGTGATGGTATTGCAGAATCCTGCCAGAGCTTCATCTACCGAGTTATCCACGATTTCATATACAAGATGATGAAGACCTCTTACGGATGTACTTCCGATATACATACCGGGTCTTTTTCTTACTGCCTGTAATCCTTCAAGTACCTGGATTTGATCCGCGCCGTATTCCTGTTCTTTGTTTTTGTTTTCCATATATACCTCTGTAATAATTTAAAATTATTATTTATTATCCAACCACTTCGACAATTCCGTCATGTACATCGAATACCCTGTCGATTTTAAATCTTTCATTTACAAAATCATCAAGACCGGTACATGTAATAATCGTCTGTATATTACTAATGCTGTCCAAAAGCATATTCTGTCTGTTTGAATCAAGCTCCGATAATACATCATCAAGCAGGAAAACAGGATTATCTCCTGTATTTCTTTTAATAATCTCTATTTCCGCAAGCTTCAATGAAAGAGCTGCCGTTCTTTGCTGACCCTGAGATCCGTATTTTCTGGCATCGATTCCGTTTATGTTTATTACATAATCATCTCGATGAGGTCCGCATGATGTCATTTTGCTTTTTAAATCTCTCTCGGCATTTTGTTTAAGACTGCTCTCAATCATATCCTCGGGAGTATCTGGCTCATATCTTATATCCAAAAATTCTTTTTGCCCGGTTAATTTGTAATGAATTTCTTTAACAATCGAATTTAATTCATCAACAAATTCTTTCCTCTTTTTTATAACCTGACTTCCGTAACTTTGAAGCTGTGAATCCCAGATAAAAAGAGTTTCTTTTAAAGCCGGTTCAAAATATATATCTTTTAAAAGTTTGTTTCTTTGATCAATTATTTTATTGTAATTGCTCAAATTAAAAACATAGGAAGAATCAAGTCTGCAAATTTGCATATCTATAAAAGATCTTCTGTATGAAGGACCGCCTTTAATAATATTCAAATCTTCAGGAGAAAATAAAACTACATTAAGAATACCTATCAATTCAGAAGTTTTTTTAAGTTTTTCAAGATTAAGAGCTATAATCTTGGATTTTGATTTTCTTAAGTGTAAATCTATTCTTATTTCTTCTTCTTTTTTATTTATTTTGGTTCTTACATGACCTTCATCATTACCGAAATTAATAATTTCGCCGTCTTTACTGCCTTTATGAGACTTTGTTGTTGAACACAAATAAATAGCTTCCAGGATATTTGTTTTTCCCTGAGCATTTTCACCGGTTAAAATATTTGTACCTTCATCAAATTCAATACAAAGATTTTTATAATTTCTGTAATTTTCCAGTTCCAGTGATTTAATAATCATGTTTGTTTCAACTTTTTATATTTAATAAAATAATTAAATTTTATTAATGGTTACTTCTGTTCCTTTATAAAAAACCTTATCGCCTTTATAAAGTTTTTTACCTCTTTGAGTTTCAACTTCGCCGTTAACTTTTACTTTTCCTTCCTGAATTTCAAATTTGGCATCTGCTCCGTTTTCAACCAAAGATGCAGCTTTAAGAAGCTGGCCTAATTTAATAAAATCATCTTTTAAATAAAAATCCATATTTTTCTTCTTTTATCCCAAGATAGGAAGTACTACATAGTTATAAACATCTTCTTTTCTGATAAAGCAGGGGAATTTCTTTCCGAGTAAATAAATTGATACCGTTTCATCATCAATTGCTTTCAAAGCATCAATAAATAACTTGGGATTGAAATTGATTTCAATATCATCACCCTCTTTTGAAATATCAATATTTTCATTGATACTTCCGATCTGAGAAAATACACTTACATTTAAATTGTTGTTTGATATTGTAAATTTAACCGACTTTTTATCTCCGTCTTTTGCAAAAAGAGTTGTTCTGTCAAGACACTCATACAAACTCTTTTTATTTATATCAACTTTTGTAATGTAATCTTTATATTTAAGATTTGAAGAATCAAAGAAGTTACCTTCAATAAGTCTCATTACAATAATGTTTTGATCAAATTCAAATACAACATTGTCTTTCATAAAATACATATCAATCATTGATTCCGTATCATCGTAAATAATTTTGATAAGTTCATTAAGACTGGTACCTTTTACAATAATTCTTTCATCAATTTCATTATTGTTAATATCAATCTGTCTTATTGCAACTCTGCTCTGCTCTACTGCTTCAACTCTTAAAATACCGTTTTTAATAACAAATAATTCACCTTCAAGAATTTTGTTTACGGAATTTAAAGAAGTACAGAAAATAGTTCTTCTTATAATATCTTTTAAAGCATACTGACTTATTTCAAGTTTTGTATCTCTTTCAATTTCAGGAAGATCGCTGAATAAATAACCCATCTTTCCGGGAATTGTTGCTTTAATGTTATTGCTTTCTATAAGAACATTTATTGAATCTTCATCTTCTTTTTCATTGTAAAAAACATTTATAATACCGTCAGGTATCTTTCTGATAAGATCGGTAAGCTGTCTTGCATCAACTCCAACCATTCCTTCTTCAATAATTTCTCCTTCAACTATTCCCTGAATAGCCATATCTTCATTATTGGCAAGAAGTCTTATATAACCTTTTGTAGCATCAATAAGAATGCATCCGCTTGTATTTAAATTAGGTTTATTGGATATTGCTTTTCCTACAATTGATACAGAATTGATGAATTTTTCCTTATCTATGGAAATTCGCATTTGAAGTTCTCCTTAAATAAATAATTTATATATATTAATAAAAATAGTAATAAGAGGTGTTGATATGTTGATAACTTACTAATTATACCATAAAATAAAGGTTTTTTAAACGAAAACTGTGTTTATAATGAGGTGATAATTTTAATTAAAGAGTCTATATTTTTTTCAAAAGAAGGATCGTTTTCTATCATTTCTCTTATTTTGTTTATTCCGGAAACGACGGTAGAATGATCTCTGTTTAATTTATTTCCTATATTACTCTTTGTATCTTCGGTAAGTTTGAAGCAAAGATACATAATTATCTGTCTTGGAACGGCAATTTCCTTATTTCTTTTAGTGGATAAAATATCATCTATTGAGACATTATAATGTTTTGAAACTTCTTCCATAATAATATCAATGTTGATAACTTTGGTTTTATTTGGATTTATAATGTCTTTTAGGCTGTTTTTAGCCATTTCCAGAGATATTTCATCTGAAGAAATTTTTGATAAAGCAATTAATTTATTGTAAGCACCTTCAAGCTCTCTTATGTTTGAACTTATATTTTCGGTAATATAATTAAGAATTTCGTCGCTTATTTTATCACCGTGTTTCTGATTAAGCTGAATTAAAATGGCTTTTCTTGTTTCATAGTTGGGCGGCTGAACGTCAACCTGAAGTCCCATCTGGAATCTTGTTAGATATCTTTCATCCAAAATTTCCATATATTTGGGATGTTTATCAGAAGAAATAATTATTGTTTTACCGTTTTCATAAAGTGAATTGAATGTATGGAAAAATTCTTCCTGAGTAGCATCTTTACCTATAATAAACTGGATAT
>DFEM01000182.1 GCA_002369155.1 Lachnospiraceae bacterium UBA3802
AAGGGCTATATAATCGTAAGGTTTAATCAGGGTCGACGAAGGATCGATAATAATATATTCTTCATTCTCATATAATTTCTTGATATTCTTAAAGTCTGCATAGCCCTGATTAATCTTGTAAACTCCAAGCAGTGTTGCTGTTCGGTTAATGGTATATGTGGTCACTTCATCGGATGCATAAACCGTATTGCCAAGTTTAACGATATTACCGTCAACGTAATAATCTCCGCCGTCGGTCCTGTAGACATTAAGTTCCGTTGTAACATAGGTCTTTGTACCGTCTTCAAGGTACTTGTCAAGTTTAACGCATACAGTATTTGTGGTTTCGTTAAAATCAAAAGCAACCGTATCGGGAATAAGCAGGAATTCTTTCTCAACAACTGAACTTTTGGGAATCTTGTATCCGTTATTCTCGCTTGTAAATATTTCAAAATCTACATATCTGTTATTTAAATAATCAGCAACGGATGTATTGAAGGTTACAACACAAATCTTTTCAACCTGAGCTTTTTTGCCGGGTGCCAAAGCATCCAAAATCTTAACTTTTCCTTTAAGAATTTCCTGGTTTTTTAAGAATTTAACCTTCATTTCTTTCTGATCGAATTCTTTTGCTTTCTCCTCTTCTATCGGAAATACAAGCTCCCATGTATTGGAGGTTACAAGCTTGTAAGCAAAATCACCTTCGGATACAATCTCGTTGTTGGCAATCATTTTACGTTCATAATCGACATCATCGGAAAAGTAAGAAGAATTGATATCCTCGGGTTTTAAATCCTCATAATCGTCATGATAATAAACCACATAGCCCGTCTTTGCATTCTCGATGCCGTCAGCGCAATAATACTTGTTTACGTTGGTACCGGTAAGGCTTAATGAGGAAATCTTATTTAAAATATAAAGATTTGACATCTTAAGACTTATTGAATCAATCTCATCCTTAAAATCATAAACATCTATATAATCGCTTTGATTGTATTCTTTGGAGAATTTAACGATTTCACTCTTGATTTCATTCAAATCATCTTCTGTCAAAGTAGTGGCATCCTCGGTCTGATTTGTCATCATCTCTTTGATTTTACCGGAGCCGTCGATTGAATATACCAAATCCGTATGTGAAGCTTTTTCGCCTTCTTTTAAATAAAAATTGTAATAACCGGAGCTTTTGGCATAATATACTTCTTCTTCACGAAGAATAAGACCCGTATAAGAGTTCTGTTCGCTTAAAGCACCTTCTTTAACCTGGTAAGTGGAAATATTCTTTGAATTAACATATTTATACACACAAAAAACAAGGTATAAAGCAATAAATACCAAAATCGCATAAAGAATAATCCTGAAAGATATCTCATTACGTCTGGGGAAAATGATGGTACCTGATTTCTTCCGGGTATCTTTTTCCTTTTTGCCTTTAGCTAAAGAAGCATTCTTCGTGTTCATTTTAGAAGGCTGTTCCTTTTGCTTATTGCCAACACCTTTTCTTTTGTCATTTGCTTCGTTGTTAAAATCGAATCTGCTTACCATTAAACCGACCCTTTTCAAAAAGTCTGAATACTTATATATCTTTACAAATATAAAGCCCCGGATTTCCGAGGCTTTTAAATTTCATTTTATTTCCGATTCTCAATTAAAGAGCTTCGATAACCTTATCCTTAAGAGATTCGGGGATGTCTCCGTCTGTTGTAGAAACAGCTGCATAAATATCTATACCGAAAGTTTTGCTTAACTCTTCAAGCTGATTTATAATTGATTCCAAATCGTTAACGTTTGTATGTGACAATGATAAGAAATTGTCAAAATAGAGTTCCTGTAAATCGTGGTCTCCCGAAATAATTCCGAGAAGAAATCCTATAAACATATCTCCAGATGAGATATTGTATTCCGAAGCATTGATAAGTCTTATTTTGTTGTTAAGTTCATACATATGCTTCGTAGATGTATCAAGATATACGATGTTTCCCAAAATCTCCTTTACCTGAGAGTTTACTTTTTCGAGCAAAACTTTTGATTTGCCCTTTCCGTTCTTGCCTGTTATTAAATTCACCATTGTAACACACCTCCGATTGGAAATATTATAGTTTAATGCATGTAATAATTATAGTTGATTTCTATACAAAAGACAAGAAGATATGACTATTTTGAACTTGAAATAAGCAGGTCCATATCATTGTATAAAGTATCGTAATCATCGGACTTTAAAATGCATGCAATATAGGGTTTTTCGGCCACATCCTTGTAATAAATGATAAGACATTTTCCCGCTGCTTCGGTGGTTCCGGTCTTGCCGCCGATTATCGTGTAGCCCTGGGGTGTTTCATGGCTTTCATTTATATAAAGATTGGTCGATTTTAACTCCAAAGTCTTAATTGAGCCGTCCGCCTTGGTAAAAGAGGTCGTATAGCCGTTCTGAGAGACTATTTTTATGAATCTTTCATTCTTTGACAGTTCATTAAGTATAAGATAAAGATCATAAACGCATGAGCAGTGTCCGTCTTCGGTTAGTCCGTGAGGATTGACGAAATTCGTATGAGTCGCACCCAAATTCCTTGCTTCTTCGTTCATAACCCTGATAAATTCGACATAACCGCCCTCGAAATTGTTGGCAATCATCATCGCAACGTCATTGGCGGAAAATAAAAGAAGAATATTCAGCGCCTGATCCATTGTCATTGTATCGCCGACACCCAGATTGATTTTCTGGGCTCCGTTTTCGTTAACAACACATGCATCCGTAAAGGTGAGCACCTGATTGGGATCGCAGTATTTTAAAGCCACAAGAGCTGTCAGAAGCTTCGTAATGCTGGCGGGAGTCATCTCCTCATACATATTCTTGCCGTATAATACGGAATTGTCTTCAATGTCAAAAAGACCTGCCGCATAGGAGGTCTCCACATTTAAAGGAATATAGTTTCCGTCATCGATACAAAGATTCTTGGCGAAAGTATCCGATTCAAGATAAAGCGTATTTGAAGATGATATTGCAAGAGTCGATAAAGAAGAGTTTCTCTCAAAAGCGTAAGGTATATCTTTTTTACCGCAACCGCAGAAAAGAGAAACATTCAAAAGACAAAATATAAGCAATAAAATTTTATTTATACATTTCACGCCACTCCAAATCTCCTCTGTCAAGTGATTTAATAAGAAGTTCGGCGCTTGCAAGATTGGTTGCAAGCGGAATATTGTGGACATCGCATAAATGAATTACATTGTTAATATCCGGTTCGTGGGACTTGGGAGTAAGCGGATCTCTTAAGAATATAACCAAGTCTATCTGATTATGCTCAATCTGAGCACCTATCTGCTGTTCTCCGCCCAAATGACCGGCAAGAAATTTATGTACATTAAGATTGGTAACTTCTTCAATCAGTCTTCCGGTCGTGCCGGTAGCATATAATTCATTTTTGCATAGAATGCCCCTGTAAGCTATGCAGAAGTTTTGCATTAATTTCTTTTTTGCATCATGTGCAATTAAAGCAATATTCATAACTGTTACCTACCCCATTTAGATTTTTGCATTTTAATCATTATTGAATTTGCGTTCTTTCTGCAGTCTTACATTCATTACAAACCCCATCCCCGCAAATAATACAAGTAATGAAGTAAGGCCGTAGCTTACAAACGGAAGCGGAACTCCGGTATTCGGAAAAAGTCCGGTTGTAACGCATATATTTATTGTACTTTGAAAACCTATATAAGCTCCCATGCCCCCGGCAATTATCCTGCCGGGCAGATCCGCGGCTTTAAACGCGACATAAAAGCATTCAACAGTAATTAATACTATCAGTATGATAATTGTGGCGCTTCCGACAAAACCGAGTTCCTCTCCTGCAATCGTAAAAATAAAGTCTGTCTGAGGCTCGGAAATGAAATTACCGTTTTTAACGGAGTTGACACCTGTATTGTTCAAGCCTTTGCCTGTAAGCTGTCCCGAACCAATCGCCATTATCGAGTTTTGCTGCTGGAAAGCTTCTTCAAGTTCGTATTCATCAGGATGAAGCCATGCCAAAATACGAAGCTGCTGATAAGGCTTTACGATTTCTTTTTTGACCAAAAACGAATCAGGCTGAATCAGCAATATAAAGACAATTATAAATGCGGGTATTCCGACGGCAGCCAGTGCCAGGAAATACCTTATATTGATTTCCCCAAGGAATAAAATGCTTAAGAAAATAAGCGCAAATACAATTGTCGTAGACAAGTCGGGCTGCTTGTAAATAAGCGCAACAGGAGGAATTACAAGTACAATCATGAGTAAAATCATGTACCATTGATTAATTCTCTCCTTGAATTTCATTATAAACTGTGCAAAAAACAGAATCAATAAAATTTTTGCCGCTTCGGAAGGCTGAAATCTGATTCCGAGGATGGTAAACCATCTCTTGGCACCAAGCGAAGTCGAACCTTTCCAAAGAACCAAAACAAGCAGGGCTATCATTACAAAATAATAGACAAACCAGATTTTCAGCCATATGTGATAATCGATAAATGAAAGAATTATCATTATGGACAAACCTGCAATAAATCCCATGAGCTGCTTTTGAGTGTTCTCGGGCTGAGCGGAATTAACCAAAAGAATTCCTATAATGGTTAAAGCGCAAAGATACAATATTAATTTGAAATCATAATCTTTAAATCTGTAATTTTTAAACATATTAATCTCCGGCTGCACCGTTGTTTATGGGAGTAACTGCCAGGCCGTTTAAAAGTTCGTTTTCATCGGTAATTCCGTAATAATATGCATATACGTCTTTTGCAACCTGACCGGCATTGTTTGAATCATAACCGTTCATAATTCTGACTGTTACTGAAATCTCGGGATTCTCATAAGGAGCAAAGGAAATAAATACAGCATGGCAGGCTTCATTCCATGCTTCCTGTGCAGTACCCGTCTTTCCTGCAACCGCCAGGTCGTAATCAAAATAAGTTTTACTCTCGACAACTTCCTTCATACCTCTTTGAACAACGTTCCAGACTGAAGGATCAAGACTTATGTAATTTCTGATTTCGGCAGAATTATCGGTATAAATATCATTATTGGGATCGTAAATCTTATCCACCAATGTAAGATTGTAAACGGTTCCCTTGTTTGCAACGGCTGTTACATATCTTGAAAGTCCTACAGTTGTATAAGCATGAGTACCCTGACCGATCATTGAAGGTACGGGATATTTATCCGATACGGAAGGATCTGATTCAGCTATTTCGACACCTGTTTTTTCGGATAAGCCGAACATATCGGCATATTTATATATCTTTTCAAGACCCATTCTCTCGTTATAATATCCGCCGTCGTTTGAAAGTCTGTAACCTACTTCGTAGAAAAAACAGTTACAGGAATGAGCAATTGCCTTTTCGACATTCAAATTGCCGTGAGCACCGGGATATATCCAGCATTTATGAACGGTTCCGTTCAATTTGTCAAAATATCCTTTACACTGGATGGTCGAATCCATGTCTATGACGCCTTCTTCCAGTCCTGTAATTGCGGATATGACTTTATATGTGGAACCGGGCGCACTTTTATACTGGGTCGCATAATTCCATAAAGGCCTCGAATAATCGTTGTTTAAAGCTGCCAGATAATAATTATCCGAATTGGCAAGCCTGTTATTGTCATATGACGGATACGAAACAAGTGCAAGTACGTCTCCAGTTGTAATATCCGTAACAACACATGATCCGGAACAGGGCTCAAGAGCAAGCTGTGCCGGTGTCAGTTTTAAATTTCTTATCAAATCAGTAATGAATACGTATGATGAAATTCTGCCGCTTTTAAGAGCTGATATTTCAGCTTCGGAAACATCGATAAGATTCTGATCGTAAAGAATTATGCAAAGCTGTCTGCCGGAAATATAATTGCCGGCAATCATGTATTTATAAATCTTTTTCGAAAATTCCTTATTGTTTTTTAATTTATCAAAAGAGATTTCAATAATCTTGTCGTATATTTCCTGAGTATCCGAATATTTGGCGGTAAGATTCAGATTATTGACATTAATCCAGTTCATGTTAATGCAATAAGTCAGATAATCCTTTAAAGAAATCGTCTCATCCGTCGTCCATGCGATATACATCGGATCTTCCTGATCAATAAGTTCTTTATCAAGGATTTTGACATTCTCGGACATAAGGTAATTTACGATATAGCTTTGATATACCTGATATTCCTTGGGCAGATCCTTATAGGCCTTCGGCTTTTCCTGATATAATTGATTTTTAAGTTCTTCAAAAACATCCGCCTGACGCGAAACAAAAGCTTCATATACCTCTTTTTCCGTATCTGATGCATAAGGCTGGGATATATGATTCAAATCAATAACATTATTGTTAATAAGCTGAAAATATACATCATCGATTGGAATCTTAATCTCCGACTGCTTTGTATTTTCGGTCATGGTAAACTCTTTGATATTGTCGATTTTGGATACCAAAATACCTGCAATACGCTGTTCAAGAAGATCGTAGATTGCAATCTGCAAATCCTTGTCTATGGTAAGATATATGTCATTTCCCGTCTTTTCTTCTTTGGTCTTGGTGGAATCAAGCACTTTACCCAAAACATCCACATAAACGGTTTCCTTACCTTTAACACCCTTTAAATAAGCTTCTTGGGAAAGTTCTATGCCGGTTTTTCCGACATAATCGTTAAGGGAATAATCATCATCTTCAAGCGAATACTGATTATATTCGTCCTGCGAAATCATACCCGTATACCCGATAATCTGTGAAAAATAGATGGGATCGTTATATCTTCTTACGGATTTCTGGTTGACTGTAACACCGGGCAGCGTATCTGCATGTTCCAAAATACTGGCTACGGATTTTTCGGAAATATCGGAAGCAATCGTTGTACCCATATATTTCTGATATCCTGTAAGCGACAAAGCGTATCTGACAGACACAATTCTCACTACTTCTTCTTTTGTGTATCCTCCGCCTGTGATAAAGGATTCTTTATCGTTTGGGTTCTCATAATAACCTACGGCATATTTCTTTCTGTTGCATAAATATTCAATTACGTCATCGGGAGTCGAATTCTTCTCCTGATATGACATATCCGAAGTCTTGGCATAACCGTAAATATCGGCAAGAAATCTTAAAAGCTGCGTACCTTCAACACTGAAAGCATATTCGTCATTTTCATTAACATAGATCTTAAAATCGGAACTGAAATCATCGCCGTTCTTTTTTAATATCTTGTAGACTTCCTGAATCGTATTGTTAAGCTGCATGTTCTTTGTCTTGCCTGATTCTATAACGTCTTCGAAATTGACATCGTAAGACAAAACATTGTAAGCCAAAAGATTGCCGTTTCGATCGTAAATATTGCCTCTGATGCCGTCTATGGATTTTTCTCTTATTATCTTTAATTCGTAGTTATTGACGTATTCTTCACCGTTTATTATCTGAAGATTAAAGATTCTGACAATCAAAACAACACCGACACCCAAAAAGAGGAATATCGGCAATACCAGTCTTGATTTAAGAAAACTTATAAATTCTTCTTTAAATCTTTCAAACATTACGAACTCTCTGCATTCTTTTTCTTAAATATATACGCTTCGATAAACCAGAGAACCGGATAAACGATAACGGAAATAAGAAGCGTAAAAACAATCTCGGGCAAAATAATATTGACGAGATAATATACAAAATCAAACCTGCTTCGCATAAGAAACAGGAAGAAATAGGTCAAAAGGCAGCAGGATGCGTCACTGCTTAAAATCATAATTGCAGGAATTTTCAAATCCTTAAGATAAAAGAAATTATGAAGCAAACCGTTCAAAAAACCGATCAGCATGTAAAGAATCGAATAAAAACCGAAAACATCAAATGAACATATATCAAGTAAAAATCCGCATGCAAAACCGACAAACATGCCTTCTCTCTCACCCTGCATAAATCCCGAACAGGAAACCAGAATAATTAAAATATTAGGAATGATTCTGGTAAATTTAAGCATCGGAAAAAGCGTAGTCTGTATTACAAAAAACAATATTATCAATAAAAAATCTATGATAAATCTCTTCATTGCATCCTTTATTCAAGTTCTGTTTTAAGCTTGGTTATAACCAGTACTTCACTTATATGATCAAAGTTTACGCTTGGCGTAATATATCCTGAAACAGATAAGTGATTGGAATCCTTCTCCATGTAAGAAATATTTCCTACGGGGATTCCGGGCAAATAAACATCGGAAATATTACTCGTTACAATCTTGTCTCCGACTTCAACATTTTTAGCATTTTCGGAAAGCTGATTGAAAACAATATAACCGTTTTCCATGTTTGCAAGGCTTCCGGATACCATCAAATGGTCATTGGTCGTAAGTACCATGCAGGAAACATTGCTTGTATCGTCAATAATACTCAATACTCTTGACCAGTTTGCGCCGACTTCTGTTATTCTGCCCACGAGTCCGCCGCCTGCAAGAACATTCATTCCGACCTGCAAACCGTCATTCGAACCTTTATCGATAATGAAAGTCGAAAACCAGTTGCCTGTCGAACCTGAAATTACTCTTGCACCGGTTTTGGGATAATCCGAATAAGTCTGATCAAGCTCATAAAGTTTAAGAAGCGAGTTCAATTCGATTGTATCCTGCAAAAGCTTATTGTTTTGAGA
>DFEM01000027.1 GCA_002369155.1 Lachnospiraceae bacterium UBA3802
ATGTATAACTTAAACACCAAGAGAGCGCTGGTTGAAAAAGGCGGAAAGGTTGAGTGGATTTCGGGATCGTTTGGATCGCATGTTTCCTATCTTTATCCCACAAGCGTGTTAAACGGAGACGGCGCAGTCAGCGAATTCACGGGAATTACGTTCTCCGGTGACGGTCAGGATCTTGATACGGGAGCAAAGGTTATTCACAACGCACCGAATACTTCTTCCTATATGAATACAAGATCCATCTCAAAGAGCGGCGGAAGAAATACATTCAGAAGCGAAGTAATAGTCAAACCTCAGGCAAAGGGAAGCAAATCATCGGTTTCATGCGCATCGCTTATGCTTGATTCCATTTCGGGATCCGATACGATTCCGGTAATGGATATCCGTACCAAAGATGCGGACATAGGACATGAGGCAAAAATCGGCCGAATCAGCGATGAAGCGGTATTTTATCTTATGAGCCGCGGCTTGTCGGAAGAGGAGGCTAAAGCTTTGATAGTCAGCGGTTTTGCTGAAAATGTATCAAAGGAACTGCCTGTTGAATATGCTGTTGAGATGAACAATCTTATACGTATGGAAATGGTCGGAAGTATCGGATAAAAAGAAGGAAATATAAATGAACGCAAACGAAAGTACCAAAATAAACATACTTCCGGTGCCCACATGGAATCATTTGAATATAAATGATGTCGATTATGTCGGGGCATCGAGTGCAGAAGAGATATTTGAGGGAATCAAAAAAATAAACATCGAGCCATCGGGTTCAAATCCCGTCATTTATGATTTCGATGAGGATTTTGACGGAGCGCAAATAACCATTAATGCGAAGGAAGACTCAGATATCATCTTCAGATTTTTAAAATCTGACAAAGACACGAAAGTCAAAATAAAGTCCAAGATAAACGACGGAACGAAATTAAGCATTTCGATAGTAAAGCTTTCGGATAACGAAAGATTTTATGTGACATCGGATGCCGTGGTAAACAAGGATGCATCCCTCTCTCTTACAACGGTTTCGCTTGGCAATAAAGCAACCTATCTTGAGGGAAAGGCGGATTTGACGGGAGACGCTTCTTCCTTTGATACATACACTTCGTATATTCTTGAAAAAGATGAATTTCTCGACATGAATTACGTTGCGGATCACAAAGGCCAAAACACCGAATCCGAGATAGTTTCCGCCGGAGTCTTAAAAGAGGGCACAAAGAAAAATTCAAGACAGACCATCAACTTTATCTCGGGATGTTCGGGTTCAAAAGGGTCTGAAAGCGAGGAAGTTCTGCTTCTTGACGATGATGTAATCAACAAATCGGCTCCCCTTATTCTTTGCACGGAAGAAGATGTCGAAGGCGAGCACGGAGCGTCGATAGGCGAACCTGACGAGGATACGGTTTTTTACCTTAAATCCAGAGGTTTAAGCCTCGAAAAAATACACGAGATGTTAAGTTTCGCCAAAATCGAAACCGCACTTAAAAGAATCAATCACGAAGAAACCACAAAGCTGGTTCATAAGCACCTTGGCGTGGAAGACGACTGAAAGAACTTTTAAAAGAAAAGTCCGACTTTAATTCAAAGAAAAGAACGAAGAAGATGACCAAAGAAAACATAAGAGCGGAGTTTCCGCTTATAAATAATGAAAAAATTGTATATCTCGACAACGGTGCCACCACGCAAAAACCTCAGAGCGTCATCGATGCACTCAGCGAATTTTATCTTAAAAGAAACGCCAATCCCATGAGAGGATTGTACGATTTAAGCATTCTGGCTACGGACTCATATGAAGAAGCCAGAAGCAAGGTCGCTTCTTTTATAAATGCAAAAGAATCTGAGGAGATAATATTCACAAGAAACGCATCGGAGAGCCTCAATCTTGCCGCAAATATCTTCGGATCCACCTTAAAGGCGGGAGATGAAGTATTGGTTTCAACGAGCGAGCACCACAGCAATTTCCTTCCCTGGAAGAAAATATGCGAAAAGACGGGTGCCAACGTAAAGTTTCTGGATTGCACCAAAGAGGGTATAATTTCTCCCGAATCCCTGAAAAATGCACTGACACCACGCACTAAAATATTCACGGTGGCAAGCATTTCAAACGTGTTCGGTCGAATCAATCCCATAAAGGAATTTGCCGCAATCTGCCATGAGAACGGCACATTAATATGTGTCGATGCTGCCCAGAGTGTGGCACACATTCCGACGGATGTACAGGATCTGGATGCGGATTTTCTGGCATTTTCCGGCCATAAAATGTACGGCCCGATGGGAATCGGCGTCTTGTACGGCAAAAAAGCACTTCTCGAAAAACTCCCTCCCTTCCTTGAAGGAGGAGAAATGATAGATTACGTATCAAAAGAAAAAACAATATATGCCGAGGTTCCCCACAAATTCGAAGCCGGAACCGTGAGTGCTGCCGATGCCTACGCTCTCGGAGCTGCCATCGACTTTATAAACGAAATCGGATTCGAAACCATCGAGAAAACAGAACGGGAACTTACCGCATATGCACTCGAGGGCATGAAAAAAATCGAAGGAGTCGAAATCGTGGGTGACAGTAATGCAGAAGGCCACGACGGCATACTAACCTTCACCGTCGCAGACGTTCATCCTCACGACATCGCCTCAATCTTTGCAGATGAAGGCATCTGCATAAGAGCCGGGCACCACTGTGCGCAGCCTCTTCACATCCTGCTTGGCATCCCCTCCACGGTTCGTGCCAGCATCGCAGTCTACAACACCAAAGAGGACATCGACGCCTTCCTCAAAGTATTGGCAACCATTCGCCCCAAGATGGGCTATTAAAGAGAGAAACCATGGAAAATCGTACGTTTTATAATGAAATATTGACTGAGCATAATAAGTATCCGTCGCATAAGCACGGTATGATACAGCCGAGGTACTCGCATGAGGGTGTGAATCCCAGCTGCGGGG
>DFEM01000152.1 GCA_002369155.1 Lachnospiraceae bacterium UBA3802
TTTTTTGCTATCTCTCCCGATGTCATTTTCTTTTCCATTTTCGGTTCCTCCTTTTCTTTATGATTACACCTTAAGGGATTCCCCAAGGGGAGAGTCAATAAAATAAAAAAATTTTTTACTATTTCTTTTGTTCCGTGTTAAAATCATTAAAAGTTATCCATGGAAAATTGTTCATATTTAAGAATGAATATTTATTGATAAAACTGCCATGAAAAATACTCCTGAAAAGAAAAAAAGAATATGGATGATTATATGGATAGTGATTTTCTTATCCTTTATTTTTCTTGACCTTACATTCAAGCTTTTCTTTTATGATAAAGAAATAATTAGAGTTTTCGTTATCGGCGGGCAAATCTTTAAAATATCCGTGCTTGAAAACGGAAATTTCCTCGGAGTGAAATTTCTTAAAATCACAGCAATTTCATTAAATCTTATTTACTCGATAATTCATAACAGAAAAGATTATTTTCTAAATACCGCGCTTGCCTTCACTCTTCTTGCCGATACGTTTTTTGCTTTTAATCCTGTCTCTGCCGCGGCAGTATTCGTCTTTTGTTTTGCGCAGTTTTTTCATTCGCTTCGCCTTTCACAAAACAAAAAAATAACAGTGGTACGAGCAGACCTCGCTGCCCTTTTTCTCCTTGTCGGTTTTGTAAGCAAGTGGTTTTTCTATAATCCGAGCCAGATCCTTATTGTCAATTCGTCCTTCTCTGATTCGCCGAAGTCCCGTGTTTTTTGAATCGATAATAATGGGGGATTTCCGGTATATTCTATATAAATTCCTTATGAATAAGCTGAAAATAAATTATTCGAAAGAGCTTTTTTCTTTATGAATCTCCGAGAATTTTTTCCTTTGATACGCAAAGTATAGTTCCTCGGTTGCAAGCGCCATTTTGGTGACCGAAAATTCGCACTTTGCGGGATCGGGGTAAGTATACCAGGTATCCTTAAGAGTGTTTAAATCCACGCAGTCCCCGTATTTTCCAAGATACTCATATTCAATATGGCATGAATAAAGGGAGGGAACATTCTTAATCATTTCATGAACGTCTCCGTCCTTATCGGTCACTTTGACTCTGAAGCCGTTCATATCGTGAATCATGATTCCTTCACCTATGGGAATATATTTTTTTGCGTTAGGAAGAGAGTCAACTCTCACAGGAAGTTCGCCCGTTGAATATGTTCCTTCCTCAACCTCTTTTCTCACATTGCTTCGCTCCCATTCATACCAGTCGGGAATATGTGAAAATTCGGTTTCGCCGGATAAAGCTTCGAGTTCGCTTAAGTCATTTAATTTCCATTCCTTACCGCATGCATTGCATTTAAGGATTCGGCCTTCGGAACTCATTTTGTATTCGGTTTTGCAGGAGGCACATTGATATAAAACCTTATGAAGCCCTTCCGCATGACCTTTGTATGTGATCTTAATTCCGCGTTCTTTTTGCCATGTGAAATCATCATATTGAAACATTTCCAGAATTTTTTTGTTGATATCTTCAACGGAAGTTTCCTTTAAAGTCTTAGCATCGAAAATCTTCGTGAACTCTGCTTCGGTAGGTTTTACTCCCCTGTCATGAAGATTCCAGAAAGGCGAGTTGACGTGATGTCCGTGACAAATCAAAGTCACAACGGGCACTTTCAAAAGCTTGCAAAGTTTACCGAGCGATTCGGGAAGTACGGCCGTGGTTCCGCAAAGAGAATATCTGGCTTCCGGATAAATGACCGCAACATCTCCGTTTTTTATGGTCTGCATAAGCTGTTTGACAAGCATGGTATCGTTTGTAAATTTTCTTTTGCAGATGCAACCTACATCACGAAGAAGTTTTTCTCTTCCGATAAAGCCGTCAATCGCCACAACATAATTGGCTCGCCATGGGTAAATCGCTTTTGTCGCCACCTTAAAATCCATAAAAGCATTATGATTGCATAACAAAACAAAGGGAGGCTTGAGACCATCCGTATTTGTCTTTGTAATAATGCATTTGTGTTTTGCGACATCGGGGGCGCTCAGAATATAAGTTAATGGTCTTAAATACCATTTCGTCCTTACCGGAGGCGCCTTCATGTCAAACCTTTTAAAATCTTCGTCTTTCATTCTTCTTTGGTTCTTATTATTTCTTTTACATTTTCAAAAAACTAACTGTTCATTTGGGCCAAGTCATTGATTATTTCGCCTGCTATAATAAGGCCGACAACCGACGGAACAAATGCCGTAGATCCGGGGATATCCCTTCTTTCGGTGCATTTTCTTGCCGTTCCGGGAGGGCAGACGCAATTGCTTCTGCAGCTGATTGACATATCCTCAAGCGGCCTTATGGGCTTTTCTTTTGAATATACAACCTTTAAGGATTTGATTCCTCTTTTCTTGCATTCGTTTCTCATTACTCTTGCAAGAGGGCATACGGAAGTTTTATAAATGTCTGTCACTTCAAACATGTCGGCATGAATTTTGTTGCCTGCTCCCATGGATGAAATAATCGGAACTCCGGCCTCTTTGGACTTCATTATCAAAGCGAGTTTTCCGGTGACGGTATCGATTGCATCCACAACATAATCATATTGAGTAAAGTCGAACTGATCCTGAGTATCAGGCAGAAAGAATGTTTTATACGTTCTGACTTCGCAGTCAGGATTAATATCGTGAACCCTCTCCTCTGCCACATCGACTTTATATTTTCCGAGTGTTTTGCTTGTAGCTATTATCTGACGATTAACATTGGTAAGACATACCTTATCATCATCGATAAGATCAAGCGCGCCGATGCCACTTCTTGCGAGTGCTTCGACGACATATCCTCCGACTCCTCCTATTCCGAAAACAGCAACACGGGAAGACGCAAATCTTCCCATGGTTTCTTCTCCGTATAATAATTGTGTTCTTGAAAAACGGTTAAGCATAATTTTATTTCCTGTTCATCAATATTTTCCGTTTATTCGGATTTTGATAATTCCCAAAACATTACCGCACTTGCAGCTCCCACATTCAGCGAATCCACTATCGGATTCATCGGAATCTTTGCGACATAATCGCTCCTTTTTATGGTCTCTTTTTTAAGGCCGTATCCTTCGTTACCGAGTATTATTGCAATCTTTCTTTCCTGTTTGATTCGAGAATCATCGATACTCACCGAATCATCCGACAAAGCCATTGCCACGCTCGCAAATCCGTTGTCGGAAAGTACTTTAAGGTAATCCGTGTCTTTGTTTATCTTGGTCCACGGAATCTGGAAAACCGTTCCCATGCTGACACGTTCAGACCTTCTGTACAAAGGGTCCGATGAATCAAATGTTAAAATTAACGCTTCAATTCTCATGGCTGCCGCAGAGCGGAAAATCGATCCGACATTGGAGGGATTCTGAACATTTTCCATAACCGCGATTCGACTCTTCCCTTTAATTATTTCTTCCAACCCGGGAAGAGGTTTTCTTCTCATTGCCGCAAGAACTCCGCCGGTTAACGCATATCCGGCCAGTTCTTTTAACACTTCGTCATCGCCAAGGTAAATCGGAATATTTTTACATTCCTCGTAAATTTTCTTTATCTCTCCGTCGGGCTTATCTACGGAGGTCAGAATGGATATTGCTTCATATCCGGCATCCAGAGCCCTTCTTATGACCTTCGCACTCTCGCAGATAAAAATACCTTCTGCAGGTTCATTGATACGAAGCAACCTTACCTCGTTTCTTTGTTTGTAGACTTCAAGTTCCGGAAGGTCAAGATTCTCAATCTTTATCATTTTATAAAAGTCATCGTTTATTCCCATATGTCTAACTACCGGATTTTCCAAAAGTAAATCATTCCCGGTTTGAAATATTATCTGATAAAATTGGTGCCCTGCCATGCTTCTTTTTCGGGCAAACCGTATTTTTCTTTTCCAAGCGCAATGCTCTTAATAAGGAATGACATATTTCTTGCAAGGGTGCGCATGGTCTGAAGTCCTTCGAGATCTTCCTTTGCCTCACCGGGTGCAGAGCCGTGAACGCTGTTCCAATACTGGCTTGATGCAACGGGCATTCCGGATATCGTGAAATATTTGTTGAGCACATCGAATGTGGATGACAATCCGCCTCTTCTTGCAACAACTACACTAGCACCTACTTTCATGGTCTTGTCAAAAGATGAACTGTAAAACAGTCTGTCGAGGCATGCAATAAGTGTGGCATTGGGTGATGCGTAATAAACGGGAGACGCTACCACGAGTCCGTCTGCTTTTTCAAACTTTGCCGCTATTTCATTTACCGCGTCATCAAAAACGCATTTGCCCAATTTGCCGCAGCTTCCGCAGGCAACGCAGCCTCTTATATCTTTATTGCCGATTTGAACAACTTCCGCTGCAATACCTTCTTCGTTAAATGTCTTAACCATTTCGTCAACCGCTACGGATGTATTGCCCTTAGCCTTCGGGCTTGCGTTAATTATAAGAACTTTCATATTTTTCCCTTTCAGATTTTCTTTTAACCGTACATTTAAAATCTCGGATTCGCATAATGCAAACCCACCTCTTATATTACCATAATTATATATGATTGCCCAATGCCATTGAGCCGATTTACTTTAAAACATATATGTATTTTTTCAAAAGATATCTTCTCTTTTCCTGCGGGATATTGCCGTACTCTATCGCCTCAACGGGGCAGTTTTGAATGCACGACATACACGGGAGCGCATATAACAAATGTCTTGTCCGAATGAATAGGAGAATAATCTTTATAAAATCATACAAACACCTTTCTATCCTTTCCACGGTCTTGCCTTGCCGAGCCATCCGTTTTCTTTCCA
>DFEM01000190.1 GCA_002369155.1 Lachnospiraceae bacterium UBA3802
AAAAGCTTATTGTTTTGAATGGTAAGTTCATTAACCTGTTCCATGAGCTTGTTGTTCTGATCGACAAGTTCGTTAACCTGTTTAAAAAGTTCTTTCTTGGAATAAAGGTTCTCGCCTACAATGCTTATTCCTTTTTGAAGAGGAACGACAGTAACGGAAACCACTTCATTTAAAGGTTTAAGAGGAATATCGAAAACAAATGTAACAAGCATCAAAATAACACTGATGGCTGAAAGAATCAGCAACCAGTATTTTGTCGGCAATTTGTATTTTTCTTCGGGTTTTCTGACTAAAGGGCTCATTATTAAACTTCAAATGTAAGATTCTTATATTTCTTGTTTCTTATAATCTCGGCAATACCGAAAATAACACTGCTTTCGGCACTGTCGGAAGTATTGACTTTAAGGCCGGTACCGTTGGCAACATTCTGACAGAGATTGCTTACCAAAGATCCGCCGCCTGTAATGTAAATACCCTGTTTATAAATATTCGCACCGATTTCGGGAGGTGTGCTCTCTAAAAGTTCTTTGACATTATCCGTAATCTGAAGAAAACTTTCTCTTAAACAGTTTTCAAGAACGATTGGATCGACAAAGCACTCAACGGGAAGCCCGCTTGCAACGTTTCTTCCGTAAACAACACCCTTCTCTCCGCTTCTTTTTAAATCCGCAATCTGCATCTTGAGTGCTTCGGCTGATTTTGAACCGATATGAAGATTGTATTCTTTTCTGACCGTAGCCTTAATCAAATCGTCGAATTTATTTCCGCCGATTTTAACGAGTTTTGATTTCACGATACCGCCGAATGAAAGAATGGAAATTTCGGTTGTATTGTATCCGACATCGACGATCATAACACCCTGAGAACTTTTAACATCAATATTGAGTCCCAGAGCGCATGCAATGGATTTTTCAACAACGGATACCGTTCTTGCCTTCATTGAAGAATCCTCGATAAGTTCACCGAAAGCTCTTCTTTCTACATCTGTAACATCATGAGGTATGGAGATGATATAATCCGAATTCTTGTAATTGCCTTTGGTGATTTCGGAAATAAAGAGTCTTAAAAGATCCTGCATGTTCTTGATATCCGAAATAACACCGTTGTTCAAAGGGGCGGATACCACAATATTATCGGGAGCTTTTTCAAACATCTCATATGCTGAATCACCGTAAGCTATGACGTTTTTCTTGTTTTCGATGGCAATCATGTTGCGTTCAACGAAAACACGCTTTTTCTCGTGATTGTATATACAAATTTTACTGGTACCCAAATCAATACCGAAAGAATTGTTAGACAAAACGATTCTCCTTTAACATAAATAAATACATACGATAAATCAAAAATTACCGGGATTCACCGCAATAAATATATATTTTACCATAAAATGACAAAAAATGGAAATTCAGACTATTTAAGAGTTATCAGATTTCTTTCGTAAAGAGTCTGAAGGGTCTTGATAATACCGAATTTTACATGGGGGAATGTCAAACCGCCCTGGAAATATACGCTGTAAGGTTCTTTCACCGGTCCGTCCGCGCTCAGTTCTATGGAAGATCCCGATATAAAGGCACCTGCAGCCATAATAACATCCGAATCATATCCGGGCATTGCCCAGGGTTCGGGATTTACAAAAGAATCAACGGGAGAAGCCGCCTGAATACCCTGGCAAAAGGCAATCATCTTGTCTTTATCATTAAATGTAACTGCCTGGATAATATCATGTCTTTCTTCCTTCGAATCGGGAATTACGAAAAATCCGAGTCTCTCATATACATTAGCTGCAAATATTGCTCCTTTTAAAGCGCTGGCGACAACTGTGGGTGATAAGAAAAGGCCCTGATAAAAATCCTTGAGTACGCCCAAAGATGCACCTACTTCTTTTCCGAGTCCCGGAGATGTAAGTCTGTAAGCCGCATTTTCAACGCATTCCTTTTTACCGCAGATATATCCTCCGAGAGGCGCCAATCCGCCGCCCGGGTTCTTAATTAGCGAACCGACAACCATATCGGCACCTACATCCGAGGGCTCTTTTTCTTCGGTAAATTCACCATAGCAATTGTCTACCATTATTATGACTTCTGGTTTTATTCCACGTATAAAAGATATAAGTTCACCGATTTGATCAACCGAAAACGAAGGTCTGGTCTGATATCCTTTGGAACGCTGAATGGCTACAAGCTTTGTCTTTTCGTTAATGGCATTTTTGATGCCTTCGTAATCGAAATCCTTATTGTTTAAAAGGTCGACCTGTTTGTAGCTTATACCGTATTCTTTTAAAGACCCTCTGCTTTCTCTTATGCCTATAACTTCTTCAAGCGTGTCATAAGGCTTTCCTGCGGGTGCAAGAAGTTCATCACCAGGTCTTAAATTACTCATTAAAGCAAGTGCAAGCGCGTGAGTGCCGCATGTAATCTGTGCTCTTACAAGAGCATCTTCGGTATGGAAAATATCGGCATATACTTTTTCCAAAGTATCTCTTCCGAGATCATTGTATCCGTAACCGGTAGTGCCGAGCATGCATGCTTCGGATACGTTATTCTTTTGCATAGCTGAAATTACTTTAAGTTGATTGATTTCGGCAAGTTCGTCGATTATTTCAAATCTTGGCTTTAATTCTTTTATGATATTTTCGGAGAATTCTGCAACTTTGTCATCAATTCCGAAATCTTTATAAATATTTCTCATATTACATTTCCTGTATTAAAAATTCTTTTATTATATATGTCAGCAATATATTATCTTTTTGTATTTTAAGTTATTTATATGCCAATAATTTCTTTATCCTTTAGTACTTGTAAGATATGATCGGTAACTTCTTTGGAGCTTAATTTATCAATATCAATAAATTCGGCATATCTTTCTCTTTTAAAGAAAGTAACCTGTCTTTTGGCGTAATGTCTGGAATTTTGTTTAATCAGTTCAACAGCTCTCTCAAAATCATAATCGCCGTTTAAATAATCGATAATCTCTTTGTATCCTATGGCATTATATAAACCCGACTGTGAATTATATGGAAACCTGGAAATTAAATCCTTAACTTCATCGAGAAGTCCGTCCTTAATCATTATATCCACACGTTTGTCAATCTTCTCATACAAAAGATTTCTGTCTCTGTTTAAAACAAAATAGGCAAGATTATAAGGAGTTTCTTTTTCTGACTGTTCTTTATTGTGTTCGGAAATTTTTTTGCCATGAACTTCATAAAATTCTATGGCTCTTATAACTCTTTTTACATTTTGTTTGGGAATTATCAAAGAGGATTCAAAATCTATATTCTTTAATCTTTCAAATAAAGCATCTTCGCCGTTCTTTTCGTAAAACTCGGTAATCTCGGCTCTCTTGTTATTTTCATCTTCTTCTGTAAAATCGATATCCCTTGTAACAGCCTGAATATAAAATCCGGTACCGCCGGCAATAATGGGAATATGTGAAGCGGTATATATTTCGTCCATGGCTTTAAGAGCCATATTCTTAAAAGTTAAGGCATCGCATGATTGATCCGGGTTTAATACATTGATAAGATGGTGTTTGATTCCGTCCATCTCATCTTCCTGAATCTTAGCGGTGCCTACATCCATGTATTTATATACCTGCATTGAATCGGCGGAGATTATCTCTCCGCCGATTATCTTTGCAATATTTACTGCCAAAGCGCTTTTGCCCGTAGCGGTCGCACCCGCTATTACTATCAAAGGCTTTTTCATCAAACTATCCTTTTAAACATTTTTTCAAGATCTGTCTTGGTAATTCTTATAAGTGTAGGTCTTCCGTGAGGGCATTGATAAGGATTCTTCAAAGTAAGCATATATTCAATAAGCTTCTTGCACTCTTCCTTTGTAATCTTCTGATTGCCCTTAATGGCTGCCTTGCAGGCCCTTGTTGCTATACGCGACTCAATGATGTCTATATGCAAAGCAGGCGATACATTGATAAGTTCGGATAAAATATCAAGGAACAGACTCTTTGCATCCGATCCGAACAGATCAGTCGGTATACCTCGGATAAAGAGATCCCTGTCACCGAAATCATTAATAATAAATCCGAATTTCTCGAATTCCTTCTTGTATCTTAAATATACATCCATTTCGGTTTTGCTTAAGTTTACGACCTGAGAAAGCATAAGAGTCTGCGTCTCAATCTTGTTTTCTCTGAATTTCTCCATGAATTTCTCATAAAGAACTTTCTCGTGAGCCGCATGCTGATCCATTATCAAAAGTTCATTCTCAACAAGGATAAGCCAGTATGTATCAAAAATCTGATCTATAATCGTGAACTTTGATAATTTGGAAGTATCGAAAGTTTTGTCGGTAAAGAGAACGCTCTGGGTTTCCTTAACCTTGACTTCTCTATTTCCTGCGCCCTTGAATCTGTCTACTTTCTTGAAAAGATTGTCGACATTTTCTTTAATCGGTGATGCATTCTCATCATCGTCTACGTCTTTATCGAAATCCTTTACGCGGAAAGTAAATTTGGATTCTTTCTTCGGTTCTTCGGGATCGGATTTAATCGGAGTGATGTCATCATTGTATACGGAATATTTCTTGTCGGTATCTTTTAATCTGTCATCATCTTTCTTATCCGACATTTCGCCGATTTTTTCAATGATTTCGACTTTTTTATCCATGTCGAATTCATTAAATGTATCATTTGAATCGTCATTGTCGAAATCAACAAATGTATTTTCCGGAATGTCTTCGAATTTTACAATCATGCCGGAAGTTTCTTTTTCGATTTCGCCTTCTTCTTTGTTTTCAATCGAATTAAGCCATTCTTCGAAAAGCTTTGCGGGTTCTTTTGCGGCTTCGGTTTCTTCTGCTGTATTTTCCTGTTCATTAACAGAATTTTTAGTCTGTGTTGAATCTGCATTTACAGTTTCTTCGGAAGATATTGCAGAAGCATCATTGTTCTCTGAGATTTCTTCTTTTACGGGAACTTCTTTCTTAAACAAAGCAGAGCCGTGATTTGAAGGATCTGCCGATTCCTCTTTAATTGTCTCACTTGCAACTCTGTTCTTAAGCAATGCAGAGCCCTGAGTTCCGGCTTTATCGATATAATCATCGGGAGTTTCCACATGTCCGCCGACCCTGTTTTTAATAAGTGCAGAGCCCTGGGATGCGGCATCTGCTTCGCCGAGCTGTTCAAAAGTCTTTTCGCCTTCAACGGAATCAGAGAATGAAGAAGTCTTGTTAAACAAAGATTCCTTTTGAACTTCAGTGCTCTTCGGAGCTTCTTTGGTAGTGTCGTTTCTTAAGAAATCATATAAATCATTCTGATTGGAAACAATTCTCGATTCATCATTTTTCTCCGTTAGTGATGATGTATCGGTTGTATTTATAACTTCAGATGCTGTTGTATCCGAAGCATTTGCAAAAGATTCTGTATTCACCTCAGAATCGATGTTTGCAGTCTCAGTTGTTTCATCATCGTCAACATCATTTTTCATACGTTCCTCAAACTTATCGTATTTGGATTTGTATGAAATGGTCGTAACATGATTCATGAATTCATTGTTGGGCTTGTCTTTGTTTTCTTTCTCTTCAAAGTCAACACTGAATTCTTTGGATTTATCATTCTTTGTATATAAATCGGCATTGGGATCCTTAAGAGTTGAATCCTTGCCTTTTTGAATCACATAGTCGCCCTTGTCCATCATAAGCTGCTTCTCAAAAGGTTCGGGAGCACGCTCAAGAGGCTTTTGTTCTTCTTTTATCCTGAAAGCATTGGGAATAAGTTCATTGGAAGAAAGAGCTGAGTTAACGGTTTTGCTTAAAATTTCAACCAAGAATTCGCCGTTTGTGATACGAACCTCACTCTTTGCAGGATGAACATTGACATCGATACCGAAAGGATCGAGTTCAACAAAAAGAACAACAAAAGGAAACTGATGCTGCATAAGGAAGTTGCGATATCCTTCCTCAATTCCTCTTGTAATCATTTCATTCTTAACATATCTGCCGTTTATGAAATAATTTTCGCCGGATCTTGAAGGACGTGAAGCATCCGGTCTTGTGATAAAACCGTAAATCTTAATGAAATCGTCTTCGTAATCAACGGGAATTAAAGCATCATGAATTTCTTTTCCGAATATTCTGAAAATAACATCTTTAAGATTGCCGGACCCGTTTGTCTGAATCTTAACATTTCCGTTTACAAGAAGCTGGAAAGATATTCCGGGATTCGATAAAACAAGTTCCTCCATAAGCTCGGCGATTCTTGTGGCTTCGCTTGAAGGAGAATTAAGGAATTTCTTTCTTGCGGGAACGTTAAAGAACAAATCTCTGACGATAATCGTGGTTCCGTCGGGAGCGCCTGTTTTAAGCATCTCAATTACACTTCCGCAATCAAGACTCACTTTTGTACCCATAATATCGTCTTTGGTCTTGGTAATCATTTCGGTATGAGAAACCGAAGCAATGCTCGCCAAAGCCTCACCTCTGAATCCCAATGTATTTAAAAAGAATAAATCTTCACTTGAAACAATTTTGCTGGTAGCATGGCGAAGAAACGCCGTAGGAACATCATCGTAAGGAATTCCGCATCCGTCATCCGTTACTCTGATATATTCGATACCTCCGCCTTTGATCTCTACGGAAACATGCTTTGCTCCCGCATCAATGGCATTCTCAACCAGTTCTTTTACTACATTTACCGGTTTCTCGATTACTTCCCCCGCAGCAATCTTGTTGATAGTAAGATTGTCAAGAATTCTGATCATAGTTTTATCCTATTTTTACATTTACACTGTAACCTGTATAAAGTATTTAACCCATCAAGAGGAGTCATGTTCGAAACATCGAGTTCCTCTAACTCTTTTATTATAACAGAATCTGACGTCATGTCCAATAAAGTTAATTGTCCTAAATCAACTTCATCCAATTTTGCAGTCTTTTTCTTTCCGGGAGCCATATTCGGAGTCACAATATCCTGCATTTTATCGATAATATTGTTTTCCGAGAGCTGATTTAATATGTCTTTGGCCCTCTCAATTACCAAATCGGGAACACCAGCAAGTTTGGCAACCTGAATACCGTAACTTCTGTCGGTTCCGCCTTTTATAATCTTACGAAGGAAAATTATATCGTCTCCTTCTTCTTTAACCGCAATGCAGTAATTGTTTACATTGGGAACTTTTCCTTCAAGCTCGGTAAGTTCATGATAATGAGTCGCAAAAAGTGTCTTTGCGCCAAGAAGTTTCGGATTTGCTATATGCTCAATTACAGCCCATGCAATCGACAAACCGTCCAGTGTGGAAGTGCCTCTTCCGATTTCATCAAGAATCAAAAGAGAATCCTTGGTGGCATTCCTTAAAATATTGGAAACCTCGTTCATTTCTATCATGAACGTTGACTGTCCGCTTGCAAGATCATCCGAAGCGCCGACTCTTGTAAATATTCTGTCGCATACACAGATACTTGCGGATTTGCATGGAACAAAGCTTCCGAGCTGCGCCATTAAAACAATTAATGCAGTCTGACGCATATATGTTGATTTGCCGGCCATATTCGGTCCCGTAATAACGGAAATATTGTTCTTTTTGTTGTCAAGCAACGTATCGTTTGGAATAAACTGATTATCCGGAATCATTTTTTCGACAACGGGATGGCGTCCGTCTTTTATATTGATAACGCCTTTGTCGTTAATATTCGGACGAACATATCTGTTCGATTCCGCAACATATGAAAGTGAACAAAAAACATCAAGATACGCAAGCGCTTTGGCTGTTTTTTGAATTCTTAAAAGATTCTCCTCAATGTAAACCCTTATTTCCTCAAATAAATCGAATTCGAGAGAACAAAGCTTATCCTGCGCATTAAGAATCGTGTCTTCCAGTTCTTTTAATTTTTCAGTCGTATATCTTTCGGCATTGCTCAGGGTTTGTTTTCTTATATAGTCTGCCGGTACCATGTCGATAAAGGATTTTGATACTTCAAGATAATAGCCGAATACTTTATTGTAT
>DFEM01000141.1 GCA_002369155.1 Lachnospiraceae bacterium UBA3802
TTCTTCATCCTTTTTAACTTCTTCCTTCTTTGCCTTTAAAGAGCCTGATGTCTTAAGATATGCATCTTTGACCTTGGCGGCCTCTTCATCCGACAAATTCTTGGAAGCGGCTTTGCATTCTATACCGTTATCGTTGGCAAGCGCAATCAATTCCTTGCTTGTAGCTCCCAATTCTTTGCTTAATTCACTTATCTTCATTCAACTACCTCCGATTCCGATTTATAACCTGAAACTTAATTGCTTTTCCTTTGGATTTCAGCCGCTATCGCTTTTGAAAATCCTTCGTCGATTATTACTGCCGCTGCTCTTTCCGTGGTTCCGATGCACTTACCCAGATCATCCTTGTTTGAGTAAAAATATATCGGGACTTTTCTGAAAGAACACATGTCTGTATACTTTTTCTTCGTGTTGTCCGAAGAATCGGCTGCGACAATAACAAGCAGCGCTTTGCCCTTTTTTAATTCGGTCTCAACACAGTACTCGCCGCTTTTAAGTTTTCCGGCTTTTTTGGCCAATCCCAAAAGGGAAAGGATTTTGTCGTTATTCACTAAACAACTCCTTAAGAGCATTCTCGAAAAATTCATTCGGAACCTGCATCTTGAAAGCCTTGTCCAAAGCATGATTCTTCATGAGTTTTTCCATACACTCTTTTTTATTGCAAATATATGCGCCCCTGCCGTTCATTCTTCCCGTTTTGTCGATTAAAATCTCGCCTTCGGGTGTTTTGACAATTCGAAGCAAATCTCTTTTGTCTTTGTTTTCCCTGCAGGATACGCATGTTCGAAGAGGAACTCTCTTATTCTGCGTCATTATTTTCGTTTTCCTCTGTTACTGCATTCTCATCGTATTCGCCCGCATACTCTTCGTTCTCGTATTCGGGAGCAAATTCGTTGTCATCATACTCAAATTCTTCATTGTCGGTTGAGAATCCGAATGCTTCTCTTGCCTGTGACTCGGACTTGATATCAATCTTGAATCCGGTAAGCTTAGCTGCAAGACGCGCATTCTGTCCTTCCTTGCCGATTGCAAGCGAAAGCTGTGTATCGGGAACGATTACCATTGCTTCCTTGCTCTTGGGATCTTCTTCGTTAACGGCTACCGCAATAACCTGTGCGGGAGAAAGTGCATTCTGGATAAGCTCGTTGGCATCGGGACTCCAGTTGATAATATCAATCTTTTCTCCGCCGAGTTCATCAACGATTGCATTTACTCTTGCGCCGTTTAAACCTACACATGCTCCTACGGGATCAACGTTTTCATCCTTGGACCATACGGACATCTTTGTTCTGCTGCCCGGTTCTCTTGCGATTCCCTTAATCTCCACAATACCGTCTTTGATTTCGGATACTTCTGCTTCGAAAAGTCTCTTAACAAACCCGGGATGTGTACGTGAAACAAGAATCTTGGGTCCCTTGGGTGTATTCTTTACTTCAGTTATGTAAACCTTAATTCTGTCTGTGGGACGGAAATGTTCACCTTTAACCTGTTCTGTCTCGTTAAGAATGGCATCTGCTTTTCCGAGGTTGATGGAAATGCTCTTGCCTATATATCTTTGAACAACACCGACAACGATATTGTTCTGTTTGGAATAATACTGGTCAAATACAACGTTTCTTTCTTCTTCTCTGATCTTCTGAAGAATTACACTCTTTGCGTGCTGAGTTGCAATACGTCCGAATTCCTTTGACTGAAGTTCGAATCTTACAACATCACCTACTGCTGCCTTCTTTGCAACTTTCTTGGCATCTTCAAGCGCAACTTCGGTTACGGGGTCAAGCACGTCCTCGGGATTTTCAACTACGGTCTTTTCCTGATAGAGATGATATTCACCTGTCTCTCTGTCAATTTCAACCACGCAGTTTTCGTCATTGCCGAAATGCTCCTTGGCAGCTTTCTTCAAAGAATTCTCAATTGCTTCAAAAAGCGTTTCCTTGCTGATTTCTTTTTCTTTTTCAAGTTCGGATATCGCTCTTAAAAGCTCTTCGCTGTCTTTAACCTTATTTTCCTTTGCCATTTAATTATTCCTCCTTAGTTAAATATCAAGTGACAATCTGATGTTTGCTATATCTTTTCTGTTAAATTCAATGTCTTTATCATTAACGGTTATCGTTACCGTATTTTGATCGTATGCCTTAAGTATTCCCGTAAATTCCCTGCATTTGTCAACAGGCTTGAAGGTCTTTACATCAACACTCATTCCGAGGGATTTTTCAAAATGAATATCCTTCTTCAGTTTTCTTCCGAGTCCCGGAGACGACACTTCGAAAATATAAGATTCCTCAATGTAATCCTCTTTGTCAAGGATCGGATTAAAAGCTCTTGAAACCTTCTCGCAATCGTCTATGCTTACTCCGCCTTCTTTGTCGATATAAACTCTTAAGAACCAGTCGCTGCCTTCTTTTTCGAAATCAACATCGTAAAGTTCCACGCCGGCATCTTTTAAAACATCGGCAATAAGTTCTTTGGTCTTACTTTCGTAATCCTCGTGTTTTCCCATAATTTCCTTTCTTATCTTAAAAAGCTTAATAAATACCTTTTTGGTCTTAACAATAAATAAAGTGGGTTCGTCAACCCACTTCAGTAATCTACCTTATGCAATCTTTATGTTAACAACTTAAAACTCAAAAGTCAAGCAAT
>DFEM01000064.1 GCA_002369155.1 Lachnospiraceae bacterium UBA3802
ATCAATTTCATATGATCATATTTTTGTGTTTTTCCCAATTCTGTTTCCTCCTTGTATTTCCTCTATGCATAAATAAATAATCAAAACTGTTTATGTTTTCATATAAGCCTCCGGTTATTTTTTTATATTTGCTTGAATCGTGTTAGTTATCACTAACTTATTTTTGATAACTAACGACATTAAAAAAGAGCCTTGCGGCTCTTCTAATTTACTCCCATGATTCTTAACCACCCCGGCATGAAAAATTCCTGCACGGTGTTTAAGTATTTATCGATTTTCTCTTCGGAAACGCCATGTATGATAGGCTCAAAACACGCAGTAAGATACGCGGACAAAAGCATATGCAACTCATCTTCGTCCACGTCGATTACCTTATAGCCCTTCTTTTTCATATATACTATGGCTTCAAGAAATTCTTTTTGATTGTCTCTGGCGTAATCATGAATGAAATTCTCATATTTGGTTCCTGCGGAGCAGGTCATAAGAAGCGTAAATTCATCCCTTTGGGGAATAATGATATCCCTTACAAGGTCGATGAATGATTCGTTGAATAAATCATTTTTCTTAGCATTGTCATCTAAAAGATCATATTTCTTTTCCGTGTGTCGGCGTGTCCAATTTTTGATATCGTCTACCAATGGATCAACCAAAGCAGCAAACATGGCTTCCTTATCGGCATAATGTCTGTATAATCCCGCGGAGGTCATCCCTGCGCGAGCACCGATACTTCTGATGGAAGCAGCCTCATAACCCTTTTCAAGGAACTCCTCCATCATTGCCTTATTCACTCTTATATGACTTAATGACTTGTCTCTTGGCATATTTTTTCCCAATAAAAAAAGTAATCTTTGATAGTTATCGCCGTTCGCTATCAAAGATTACTATAATTGTTTTTATATGTCAAGATTTAAGATGTTAAATTTTCAATCTTCTTTCTGCATTGCTTGTTTTACTAATAGTCTTCCGCCCATGAACATTACAATCCATCCGAAACTTTCGAATCCCGAACAGAATCCGTTGAAATTCCAAGGAATGATAAGTTCTAAAAGAAAACCGATTCCGGCAATGATCATAGGCGATCCGAGTATCCATATTTTAGGGAGTTTAAATGTACCTTTTATAACCAGTGCAGTCCAGCTGAAAAGAACTGCTGCTTCGAAAGCGAAGAACGTAGTCCAATACGGAATAACCTGTACCATGTAGGAACGATTCCACATTGATACAGCTACATCTATATCACCGCCTGCTGCCCCATATATCACATTGAAATTATGGATCAGTGTTCCGCATTCAAGATGGAAATATAAGAAACTCATTACTCCGAGTATCAATCCGGCGATAAACATATGTATCCAGATCTTATCCCATGTGCTTTTGCTCTCATTAAGTTTAACGCGAAGGAATCTCACAAAAGGAAGTGCTGCAAGTGTATAGCAAACAGTTCCAATAAGTCCTCCCGCATTTGAAACCGCAATTCTCCAATCTGCGATGGTAAGCCAACCGGTAGATATCATTCCGGATATCTCAGTACTGTCCTTAGGTTCGATACCCATACAATAATCGCCAATCATGCAGACAACCATTCCTGGGATTACCCAGAGCATCATATTATATATTTTTTTCAATTCTTTTCTATTCATCTTTTTTCCTCTCATTTTTGACACTTAAAGACGTTCTTATCGTCACATTTTTATCCAGTCGTTAATCGCTTTGCTCATTCTATTGTCTATATCGATACGCGCTTCTTTGCATTCCTTCTTATAATCTCGTCCTGCTTTGAATAAACCGACAAACAAACTTCCGCCAACAGGCATCATCTGCCTAAGCAAACTTTCCGGAAATACAAAGTGTGTAGCATGTTCATAAATCATACTTTCAACTTCACATTCATTAGGAATTCTCGATAATCTCTCTTCCATTCGCCTTATGTACTTGGCAGTATCCCACAAGACATCATCCTCAGCACCTATAAGCAAAAGTTTTCCTTTTATGCGTTCAACTTTTATGAACTCTTCTTCTCTGATAGGATGTGCTTTCTCCGAATCGTCGAATACACCTCTGGATACAAGCATGTCTTTACTTGCCTTCGCATCCGCTTTCATCTTCTGATAATATTCAGGATGCCGATATACAAAAGGTAAATAAGGCAATGGTTCTCCATTCCATGAAGCTGTGGATTCACCCTCGCCCGGCCACTCATCGCATCCGTCTTTTTTTCCGCGATAAAATCCTTCCATCACAAAATCACTAGGAGTCATCGCAATAGTTAATGTTATCTCGGAATAGAATGATGAAGCTATAAGAGCATACATTCCCGTAGTAGATGCGCCTGCAATACCGAATCTCGTATTGCCTTTATCCTTAAGATATTCGATAGCAGCTCCGATCCTTTCAACCGGAAGATTATGATGACTGTAATCCTTATGTGCAGGAGAAAGTGTCATTACATTCACTCCGAATTTCTTATGAAGCCACTTCACCCCTGATTTTGCAACATGATCTTCGCAGTCATCTCCTAACATTGCTATGATCGCATTATGGGATTCCTTATTCGGGCAAGGCCAGTAACAACCGTAGAATCCTTTTTCAGTTTCCTTATATTTTTTCATGATTATAAATTTCCTTTCTCGAAGATAAGATTAAGAACACCTTCAATCAACGTATCTATCGTCTTTTCGTAGGCACTCTCATGAAGTTCTTCTTTCGCTTCAGCTGTAAGAACCAAAATCTTGGTCATATTTGCCAAAAGAAGATAATCCACATCAGTTCTTACGCCTTCAAGCATGCTTAACAGATTAATCGCGATCGAACTTTCTTTTTCTTCATCCGGATCAAAATCCGAAGTGTTGTGAATAAGATTTGATTCATCTTCAAGTGTCATATGTGCATAGATACTCATGTCTTTATCAACCAGATGACGGAAATACACTCGTGCATCTTCTCTTCCGAGTTTTCTCTTTCCTGTAAGAACATCTTCGGGAATAAGTTTAGGAATCATCTTTTGTCTGTGATACTTAATCAAATCGGCAAGGTATTCTTCTTTGTTTTTCCAGAAATGATAAAATGTACCCTTGGCTATTCCTGCAGCCTCTGTAATCTTCGTAATTGTTGTATGTGTCACGCCATATTCTTTTATCAAAGGGAATCCTGCTTCCAGCATTATCAGTCTCAATTCATCCCTCTGTTCACTTGTAAATACTCTGTCCGGCATATGTATTCCCTTTCTTGTGACCGTTTTTATATTTTGGTCATATGAGTATGTTAGCATCCGCTAACTCTTTTGTCAACAAACAATTAAAAAAGCCTCAAACATTGTATTCACAGTGGATGAGGCTCTCTTTTTCGTATCTTTAAACTTAAATCATACTCCATACTTTCGTATCTGCTCTCTTAATACTTCCTCAACTCTGTCTAAAACCTGTGGCATTGATTTTTCCATGCAGCCTGAGGTTTTTATCTTATCTTTTTTTAGCATATTTGAGCATGTTTCATATGTCTCTCGAATCTCTTTCCACTTAGAAAGCAGTTCTTTTTTACCGGAAAATTTAATAGTTCTATGATACAATTCGCAAGCTGCATCAGACTGCACTTCAAAATCTCGATTGAAAGGCTTGGCTTCAATCTTTTCCATACATTTTTCCATACTCATATCAATAGGATAGTCTCCCAACTCATCAGAAAACAAACCTGCACCATAATCAAAAAATGGGCATAATTTGTATTCTTCATTATCCGGGTTATACATAACCGCAATATTATTAGTATGTCTGTCTTCATTTAAGAAAAATGCATCAGCTGAAAGCATTACGGATATATATCTGCCAAATTCTGTCAGTCCTGTAACATTCTCAACAAACTTAACCATCAGTTCTATTCTTCCTTTAACATCACTAATATGCGCCATCTCCTGTGCAATACTCAATCCGGTCAGTTTACGATACAATTTTTCAATCGTTATCAATTGCCATCCTTCTTCCCTGAAATTTATACTCTTGCATCCAAAAAAGGTATTCTTCTTCCATATCAAAACAACAGGCTCATATTTCACAAATATGTCCAGTGTTTGTTCTTGAAAAGAATCTTTAATATTCGACAGTTCAAAAAATGCGGAAGATACAACTTCAGAAAGGCCTTCATATCCAAGTCCATCCGCTTTGTACCATGTATCATCGATATTCCATTTTAACTGATTGCCTTTCGAAGAATATGCAATCCCTTCTATGGGTAATATATTATCTAAATCTACTATATCCATTAAAACCCTTTCTGCTCAACGCGTTTTCAGAGTGCCGTTTTCTCTTGTCGGTAATAAGAAAACTTCATCCACATATCGTCTTCTCCGGTACGTCCTTCGGTTTTCTCCAATATACGAATTGCATCATACTGTTCAAGGCCAAGATCCTTCAATACCTGCTTAATTCTGAATCGTTCTTTAGGAATGCTTCTTTCCTCAAGAAAAGCCTTATAATCTTCCCATGTAGGTTTTGATTTAATACCAAAAGGACGAAGAATAGGATTGTCAGTATAATTAATCACTCGTATCTGTTCACTATAAAAATCAACCAGAATTACACTTAAGCATTTATCCTTGTTCATAAATTCTATTCTAAGACTATAATTGGCAAGCTCGCTCTTTCGAAAATCTGAATTAAGTCTTGCCCAGGTTGTATAAGTCCTATATATACCATCCTGGGGATAATTATCATGAAAATAAGACGACAAAGTCTGACGAGAAACCCCAACTTCGCGTGCAAGCGAATTCAAAGTTTCTCCGTTGCGATATCGTTTTCTTAGTTCTTCAATTGCTTCTTGTTTTAAAGCCTTTTTTCTTCCGGCTCCTCTTTCATTTGCCGACATAATAAACTCCTGTTAAATCCTGTTTTTTTCACTATATTCCACAAAAAAGAAGATGTCAAGAAATTAATTTCTTGACATCGAATTATTATAGTTATGTTGCATAAGCCTATGCGTATCCCGGTATTTATTGCCACTCCTTATTGTATCTTTCTTGCAACCAAATGAAGGCGCATTTTTCTTGCGCGGTTTAATTTTTCGACTTTTAATCCGGCAGTGTCACAAAATCCTCTTATCTCATCGAGAGATCTTGCTGCAACATCTCCGTGCCCTATCATATTGGCCATCGGAATTTCGGTATGATTCATAAGCCAGAGTATGGGCTTTGGTGCAGTATAATCCTGTAAAATAAGTCTTCCGCCCGGTCTTAATACTCTCTTGACACTGTCGAAAAACTTCTTCGGATTGGGATAATGATGAAAGCTGTTTGAGCATATGATAACATCAAATGTATTTTCATCAAACGGAAGATTTTCGCAATCTCCTACAATCCAGTCGACTCCTTCAAGATTCTTTGCTTTTCCCACTTCGATCATTCTAGGTGTCAGGTCCAGACCCGTATAATGTTTCGAAGAATCTTTTTCGTATAAAAGAGAGATCATCGGACCTGTTCCGCATCCGCAGTCCAAAAGGTCATGGTACTCTTCTTTTTCAAGTTCCGAAGATATATAAGGATAATCTTCCTTACATATTTCATAGATTCCGGCGTGTTCGCTCTCATATACGTCTGCCGCTTTTGTAAACTCTTTTATCGTTAATTCCTTATATTGTTTTTCTGTCTTCATTTGAAGTTATTCCTCTTTTATTTTTTTGCGATCACACATATCCAGGGTTTGTAATACAGCCAGTTCTTCCAAAGTTTTTCCTTTTTTATTCAACTCGCAATACGCTTTTGTGCAGTCATCATATCTTTTAAACAACCTTTTTGCTTTTTCCGTATTGGAATATGCTTTAAAACATCCGACACATTTTACGCCATCGCAGGGGTTCTTTATAAAGCATTCCACATCTGCAGGCGGATAGCCCAAAAACAATCCGATTTCATGAGGAAATTCATCATCATTTTTTAAATGCATAACAAGTTGTGCTATGCAACAATCCGGATTCTCACACTTATATCCTTTTCTTTGAAGAATATTGGATGCGATGGGATTATTTAAATCTTTTCTTAAATGAGAGGGGCGATAAAAATAAATAAGCGCCCTCTCTTTAGTTTTCTTTAACGGAATAACTCGAAGTCCTTTCTTTCTTAAAAGATTGTTAAGTTCTCTGACTTCTTTGTTGATATCGTTATTCTCCGTAATGCCCACAGAAAACATGCTTCCAGTCTTAATTCCCGCAAGAGTCGGCGAGCAATGTTTTATTATGATTTCTTCGGACATCGAAACCTCCTGTCACTTGTGTTAGCGTTTGCTAACTATGTTTTTATAATAAAAGCCTGATTGTTCAGGCTGATATTATTTATACTGAATTTGCAAGGAAATCACGTAATTTTTCATACCGGCATTTCCATAAACTCGTCTATCGCTTTCAAAACCGGAATTGCGTATTCATCCCCGCTGAATACCCATTGTTCATGCTGCATGTCAAATTCCCTGATGTCGGGATTGTGGAAATACTTTTTATATCTCTTTAAATATTTTTCGCCCATTTTGTTTGCATATATAAAATGCGCGATTGTATGCTCCACATTTATATCGTTATCAAGATGGGTTAAAAGATCCGTATAATATTCGTTTTTTATGGACACCGGATTAAACCTTGAAAACCCCTGTACAAACTTTTCTGCAGTTTCCTCATCCATCAGAAAAAAGCTTTTAAGTTTTTCTTTTGTCTTGTTTCTCTTTTTCTCGCTTTTGGTAACGCTTGTAAGAAGCGGAACCACGAGTTTTGACTGAAGGTACGCACTCACCTTTCCGCTTTGATCAAGATCGGGACTTCCGAAAATCGCATGATCGATATGCACATTTTTTCTTTGTACAAGCTGACCTACAAAACTTGAACCAAGCGAAGATCCGATTGCACCGTCAAGTCTTCCTCCGTGATTTTCTTTTATATACTTTTCTATTTTTTCGGTAACTGTAATCATATCGGGGAACACACTGTCTGTCCCGTCAAAGCCGTCATAATTAACACATATTAAATGATATTTCTCCGATAAATACGGAATTACTCTTTCAAAATTAATCTGCCAGTCGCAACATGTTCCCGGTAAAAGCATCATTGTTTTTCCGGACATATTGCCCATTTCTTCAAATTTCATTTTTTCTCCTTTATTTATTCGTTTAACATTTCGGAAAACGTGTTGTTTTACATGCAAACTTTTTAATATTTTATTTAACAAAAAGTGAGCATATCCATGCCGCAAGTGCCGATGCGGCAGGAAAAATAATTAACAGTTTCAGTAACTGACTCTTTATGTTATATCCATACTTCCTGTTAGCATATACTTCTTCAACTTCAGGGAAATAATACTGGAAGAAATGATATTTCATAAGAAGAAAATAATCAAAATAAACCATGTCATAGATTTTATATGCCGAGAAAATAAACACGAATCTTATGAAAAACTGTAAGAATGAAAAACTGTTTCGAAAACCGTCCCATATGGAGATAAATCCCACTCCCAAAATCATGACGAGCGCAAATGCCATAAGAACCCATCCGATTGCGTGGGCGCCATAGAAGAGTTCTTTTTCCCTCGGGATTAAAACTTCTCTGGCTTCTTTGGGCGCTGATGAAAAGAATTTAATGTTTTGAATAAATGATATGGCAGAAAACAGCATAAGTGTCATTGCCGCACAAAAAATAATTGATAAAAATATCGTTAATATCATTTTATTTTTCCTCTTTGTTCAGTACAAAAATCTGTCGTCCAATCAATTTGGAGCTGTTACCTAATACCGCAGACTTTCCTGATTCCTCTTGCAAATTTCTCGGGTTTAAAAGGTGCCAGTCCACCGTGTCCGACATTTTTGATCAGACGAAATCTCGTCTTCGGAAATACCTTTCTTATATATGCAATATCATTTTTTCTGTCCTTGACTTCCTCTTCGGCAATCCAGTATTCGATGTTCGGACACACTTCCCTGACTGTTATCGGCATCGAATAGTTGTTGCACGAATCAAAAGTTCTCCATATCGTTTTGTAACTTATCATTTTCAAAACTTTGGAAGCATATTGTATATCTTCTTTTGACAGTTCATCCGTGGAGAATGCAATCTGAAGGAGTTTGATGCCTCCGAATTTACCCATGGATATAAGCAGAAAATCTTTTATGGCTATTATTCTTGTAACTATCCATGGAAGCTGATAAGGAGTGATTCCGCCGTCAATTACGGCATTCTTTATTTTGATTCTTGCATTTGCCAGCATCCTTGTAACTATGCTTCCGCCCATGGAGCATCCATACACACATTCAACCTCTGATATGGAACGGTTAATAAGCCATGCTTCCATTTCGGCAGCTATTTCCTCAATACTCGTGAAATCATCTTTTCTGTCAGGATTGTATCCCGGAATCGAGGGAATCACCAAATGAAAATCTTTATCAAGAAGCGGTATTACATACTCAAAATAATCCCACATCACTATGGACGGATGAATCAATATAAGTATCTTTTTATTTTCTTTTCCAAATTCATGTACAGTCATCTTTTATCCTCATAACTTAAACTTGGTTAGTTTTTTCTAACCGCCATCATTATATATATTCATTTATCCTTTTTCAAGATACTTACCGGATAAATTTTCATTTTTTATACATACTCAAAATATTATTTCAATTATTTTATTCCGTTTCGAAAATAGGAAATGGTTATAAAAAAGTTTTAGTGCATAATAAAAGAAAGCCCTGTATGCACAGGACTTCCTTTTATTATGCTTAATTCTGATATTATACAGACAAAGATTATTTCAGGTTATCTTCAAAAAATTTTTCAATCCTGTCGAAAGGAATATAATTCTTGTCTCCGCCGTCATAAAGATCCGTGTGAACAGCATCGGGAATAATCATCAGCTCCTTGTTGTCTGCATATTTGCTGTCCTTAATCATGTTGGCATAAGCATCTTTGGAGAAATAACATGAATGAGCTTTTTCACCATGTATTAACAGCACTGCACTTCTTATCTCATTGCTGTATTTTAATATCGGCTGATTCATAAATGACTCGCATCCGATAACATTCCAACCGCCGTTCGAATTAAGAGAACGCTTATGATATCCTCTGCCAGTCTTGTAATAATCATAATAATCTTTTACGAAGAAAGGTGCATCTTCGGGAAGCGAATCCACAACTCCACCGCCAAGCTTGTACTCACCGTTCTTTAAATCCGTGAGTCTCTGGGCGCACATTGCTTTCTTTTTTTCATATCTGCTTTCCTCTGTGTCTTCACTGTCAAAATATCCGTTGGCATTGACTCTTGTCATATCATACATTGTAACTGCTACAGTTCCTTTGATTCTGGTATCGAGTGCTGCAGTGTTGATGCCCATTCCGCCCCATCCGCAAATACCGATGATACCGATACGCTCAGGGTCAACCTTATCGTTAAGAGACAAGAAATCGACTGCTGCCATAAAGTCTTCAGTATTGATATCGGGTGATGCCATGTATCTTACATTTCCGCCGCTCTCGCCCGTAAAAGAAGGATCAAATGCGATTGTTAAAAATCCTCTCTCTGCCATGTTCTGTGCATAAAGGCCAGAACACTGTTCCTTAACCGCACCAAAAGGGCCTGAGACTGCAATTGCAGGAAGTTTGCCTTCCGCGTTCTTCGGTACATACATATCTGCCGCAAGAGTAATACCATAGCGGTTAATAAATGTCACTTTGCTGTGTTCAACCTTATCGCTTTTGGGAAATGTCTTATCCCATTCTGTTACCAATGTAAGTTCTTCTTTTTGTATCATTTGTTTTCCTCCGTGTACTTTTCTTTATTTGCCAATGCTTTCCTGCATTCTTTTACGTCAACACTTTATATCTGCAGATTGTAACTAAACATTTTTGCCCATATCATATGCTTCTTTTAATGCCTTGTGGCCCTTTATTTCTCCCTGGTCATTCACGCCGCCGGCGAATACTTTTCCTTTGAATTCTGCTTTTTCGAAACAGTCTACCCAGCCCTGAACACCGCCGGCTGCCTTTTCATCCACATAATCTTCATCTTCTGCAGCCACAGATAAAAGGTAAACATCTCTGAACTTATAATCTCGGGGATAGAGTGAATTGGCTCTGTCAATCATCGTTTTCATCTGTCCGCACATCTCGTAATAGTAAATAGGTGTGGACCACGCAACTACCTCTGCCTCAAGGATTTTTTCCGTGATTTCGTTTGCATCATCTTTTATTACACAATGACCGGCTCTCTGGCATCCGAAACAACCGGTGCAGAATGCGATTTTCTTTCCCTTCAAAGACACAATCTCAACCTCGTTGCCCGCATCCTTTGCTCCTCTGGCAAACTCTTCTGCCAATACATCCGAATTGCTCCTTGCTCTCAAACTTGTTTCAATAACCAATACTTTCTTTGCCATACTTCCTCCTATTCCATGCTCAATGTAATTGTTACATCACCATTGCCAAGTAACTTTTCCAATTCTTCATCCGAAAGATTTATCTTTCCGAGTCTCGTATAAGACCATGAATTGCTGCCGTAAAATACTACCAGCTGATTTCCCGAATATAAAACTATATCTCCGGGTTCCGTTGTGGTCTGCTTGTCATTCCTTGAAAGACTTTGACCGATAGAACCTACCTGTTCGAAGCCTCCGTACATTGACATCTCTATCAAAAGATTCTTCGCTGCAAGTTCTTTTAACTCTCTTACCGAATCGTTATCTTCCCATGAAACATCGACTTTTGTGTCACCTATTGTCATTATCATATTTGCATCCTTTACAATTTCATTAGAATCATTTCTTTCAATTGTTGAATATGTATTCTCTTTTTCTGATTCGTCACCATTGTTGTATTCGCTTTCATCATTTGATTTCCGTAAAACATTTGACAAATCATCGACTTCCGAACTATTATCAGTAATTTCCGTTTTGCTCAACTCTTCATAAACATCTTGCGAAGATGAATTACAAGCAGCAATTATGAAAATCAACAAAGACATTGTAATAATCCCAATTACATTTTTATGTCCAATCATCTTTTTCAGCTCCCGGTATTCTTTACTGCTTCTTTCTCTGCACTCCTTATAATCAAATCGATTTTGTCGACTTTTCGCTGGCTTTCATGCATTTCATCCATAAGGGTGCATCGACATTTCTTCAGACACTTTATCAAATCTTCCATCTGACCGCTTTCGTATAATTTTTTGGCTTTGTCTTCATCTTTACACTCACATCCGAGAGAGGAAAGATCTTCTATCATTTCTTTTAACAGCATTCAAAACACCTCGTAAATGCTCACTCTTCTCTTCTGAAAACAAGTATACGGGATTGACATGAATTGCGCTAATGAATAAAATGAATATCGTGATATTC
>DFEM01000171.1 GCA_002369155.1 Lachnospiraceae bacterium UBA3802
CTTTTATGGCAGGTGCTTTCCACGGTGTCACTGAAGCCGATTGTATTATAAATGTCGGTGTATCGGGGCCCGGTGTTGTAAAGACTGCGCTTGAAAAGGTAAGAGGCAAAGATTTTGAGATTCTTTGCGAGACAATTAAAAAGACAGCTTTTAAGGTAACCAGAGTCGGCCAGCTTGTTGCAAAAGAAGCATCAGAAAGACTCGGGGTTCCTTTTGGCATAGTGGATTTATCGCTTGCACCCACACCTGCAATCGGAGATTCGGTAGCAGATATTCTTTGTGAGATTGGCCTTGAACATGCAGGAGCACCGGGAACCACGGCAGCACTTGCACTTTTAAACGATCAGGTTAAAAAGGGCGGTGTTATGGCTTCTTCCTACGTAGGCGGATTAAGCGGCGCGTTCATTCCCGTATCCGAAGATCAGGGTATGATTAATGCGGTTGAAGCAGGAGCTTTGACAATCGAAAAGCTTGAAGCAATGACATGTGTCTGCTCGGTAGGCCTTGATATGATTGCAATTCCCGGCGATACAAAAGCCACAACGATTTCCGGTATTATAGCAGACGAGCTTGCAATCGGCATGGTTAACCAAAAGACTACAGCAGTCCGTATTATTCCGGTTATCGGAAAGGGAGTCGGAGAAACAGTTGAATTCGGCGGATTGCTCGGACATGCACCTATTATGCCTGTTAATAATTATTCCTGCGATGCTTTTATAAACAGAGGCGGAAGAATTCCCGCGCCTATTCATTCATTTAAAAATTAATGAATTTGTAAATAAAATCATTAAAGATAATACATTAGATTTTTTAAATTGTTCATTAATCAATATATTATTATGAAATAAAACAAAAAAACGCTGATACATTCAGCGTTTTTTATGTTTGTATTAATAATTCTGTTAATACTGTATTTCGAGATTTTGTTTTGCTTTGTATTTATTCAATAATAACGATTTCTCTTGAAAATTCCGATACAGTCGGTATCGAGAATTTTTCGGAAACGATTGTATCGTAGATATGTGCTGCCTGAATGTCGGTTTCAAGCATTTCCATTCCGATCGGAGTAAGCTGATGTCTTGCATCTGCAAGCTTTGATATCAATGGAATGGAAGCTTTGGATTTAAGCGCACTTAAAAGTTCATTTGATGATTTTCTGAACCCAAGCATTCTTGCGTAGAAAATATATCCTTCTTCTTTGTATTTTGCCATCGATTCTTTCTTGATGTTTAAAAGAATATGCAAAAGATTTCTTGCGACTCTTACATAAGTGATGTCTTTGCTCTTTAACAATTCGCAAAACTGGGAATAAGAATCGTATTTGCCCAGATTCTTTATTATCTTTGCACTGAAATCAGGTGAAATATCAAGATATTCCTCATATCCCTTACCTTCATCAAGCAATAATTTGTATTTAAGGATGGAAGAGATGTCTTTGTTTAATACAGGGAATGTCTTGTTGTATTGCTCCTCGAGCAATTTGTATACATGGAAAGGAACCTGGCTTCTGACATTTTCAAGTTCTCCGGTTTCTTCAAGGGAAGAGCGGATAGCAAGAGACGAACAGATCGGATTATCCATCATTCTGTCATGATAACCTGCGCCGATTCTTAAATTCGTAACGGGAATCGCGCTGCAATCAAATTGCTTGAGAGCCCTTATATATTCGAATCCCAATATATTATTGGGATAATTCATTGCTTCTACATGAGAGTAGGAATTGGGTATTGCTTCTTCCACAGCTCTTACTCTTGCAATGGGATAGGAGATTCCTTCCTTTACGAGATTATGAATAAAACTTGAAATTTCTTTTTTACGATTGATTAAAACATCTGCAATATCGGTAAGAATTCTTATATCGCCGCATTCGCTTCCGAATACAAGATAATCCACGATACCGAGATTTTTGATAAGATTGATTGCGCCCGATGCAAAATATTCCGCACTTGAACACGAATAATATAGCGGAAGCTCTATTACGAGATCCGCACCTGCATTTAATGCCATTCTGGTTCGACTGTATTTATCAATAACGGCGGGAACACCGCGCTGTGTAAAATCACCGCTCATTATAACGATAATAAAATCGGCACCTGTTAGTTGCTTGGCTTTTTTGATTTGAAATTCGTGACCGTTGTGTAACGGGTTATATTCTGCAATAATAGCAGCGACTTTCACTTTTTTATTCCTCTATAATCTCATCAAATTCCTGTGTGTCGAGATACTCGTCAAAAGCATCTGCGACAGCTTCATATTCATCATCGTCGTCTATATGAATAAGTTCCGGCTCTTCGTTGGGGTCACTCGGATTTTCTTTGTATCCGTATAACCATACATCACCGTATAAATCATCATCTTCATCAACCATGGGAAGAAGAGCTATATAATCCTTGCCGTTTACCTCGAGAATTGTAATAATCGTACATTCAACCGAAGTACCGTCATCAAGGTCTAAAGTTACGCTCATTTCCTCATCGGGAGTTTCGTTAAGATTGCCCATAATTAACCTCCGTGCAAACAAATATATTTTAACATACTTTAAAAAAATTACAAATAAGTTTATAATGATATGGTCTATATTTGTGTGCTTATTTCAAAATTATTATTTATTTGTCATAGAGTAGACCATTTTGATTTTGGAGATTGTATGAACGAAAGAGAAATTCAGGCATTTATGAAGAAGCTGTCGACTTTGATGTACATCAGCTTCGCGATTTGGATTGTCATTGTTATTATGCAGTTTTTTATAGGAATCATTACAGTCTTTTTCGGATACGGAATCGGAACTTTGATTCTTATGGTTTACAATCTTGTGGGCTGCATAAGATATTATAAAAACATCGAAATCATTAAAAACTATTCGACTAAAGTTGAAGCAGGATATTGCGTGACATATTTTGAAAAATCCATTCCCATGTGCTGGATATTCATGTTTGTCAATCTGGTTCTCGGCGGATTCATAGGATTTGTCGGAAACCTTTACGATTTGATAATTGCCTATTATGTTAAAGGCAAGAAGGGTGAGCTCTTAATGCCCGTTTCGGATCCGATTATTTACGATGTACAATAATGAGGGCTTTATATGATCAATTACAAAATTGAAAAAGGATTTCCCAAAACGCTTGGAGCCACACCCGTAAAAGACGGCGTTTTATTTGCTTTTGAAAGCGAATCTCCCGATTGCGGTTTAATTCTTAAAAACAAAAAGACAAAAGAGATTTTAAGAATTCCTTTCGGCAAAGAATACAAGACAGGAAATGTATATTCCGCCGTTATAAAATATTTGGATTTCGATAAGTATTTATATCGTTTTTATTCTGCAGGCGAAGAGTTTGCAGATCCGTATTCTTTGTGTGTTGTAGGCAATGAAAAATTCGGTGTTAAAAAAGAAAATTATGAATTATATTCTTCGATTGTAAAATTTGATGAATACAAATGCGAAGATACAAGACCTTTTCTTCCTTACGAAGAATCCGTAATTTATCTTTTGCATGTAAGAGGTTTTTCCGCACATCCTTCAAGCAAGGTTGCCAATAAGGGTACTTTTTCCGGCATCCTGCAAAAACTTGATTATTTAAAAGATCTCGGAATCACGACTCTTGAAATCATGCCTTCCTATGAATTTGAGGAATTCGAGAAAACGGATGAGAAGACTGCTCTTGCAGCACAAAAAGCAGATGTTAAAGAAGAAAATAAAATAAATTACTGGGGCTTTAAAGAAGGATTTTATTTCGCTCCGAAAGCTTCATACTGTGCGGGCAACGATCCCGTTAATGAATTTAAAGATTTTGTTCAGACTCTTCATAAAAACGGAATAGAACTTATAATGCAGTTTTATTTCCCCGATAAAGTCAAACAGTATAAAATATACGAAGTTTTGAAATTCTGGCTTATCAATTATAATGTTGACGGATTTCATTTAAAAGGAAACAGGATTCCTTTTTCGTTTATTGCAAACGATCCTTTGTTTTCGGATACAAAACTTTTGTATGATTATATTCCCGAGAATGAGATATACGAAGCAGCTTATGTTCCCGAGAAGAGAAATCTTTCATCATATTCGGATGCATTTATGTATCAGATGAGAAAGGTTCTTAAGGGAGATGAAGATACTTTAAAGGATCTGGTTTTCTATACAAGGTTTTATCCTGAGAAAAGTGCTTCAATTAATTTCATTACCAATTATTATGGATTTACTCTTAATGATCTGGTTTCATATGACAGAAAACATAACGAAGAAAACGGCGAAAAAAATTTGGACGGCTGTGATTACAATTTCTCCTGGAATTGCGGACTGGAAGGAAAAACAAGAAAAAGTTCCGTTGTAAAACTTCGAAAAAGAATGATGAAAAACGCACTCTTTCTCGTATTTACATCCAAAGGTACGCCCTTGATTTTTGCCGGAGATGAAATATGCAATACTCAAAACGGCAACAACAATCCTTACTGCCAGGA
>DFEM01000178.1 GCA_002369155.1 Lachnospiraceae bacterium UBA3802
CTTCCTGGGAGCTGGAACGAAGCGTTTTCTCAACAACTCCGTCGCCGTCTTCGTCCATATCGTCATACGGATATAATCTTGCAATGTTACGGATTGTGGAATCGCACTGGATGGATAAGTAATTGCGGTAATTCTCCACTGCAAAAACTGCCAGTGTCGGGTCTTTTACTTTCCAAATAACTACGGCACCGATAATGATCGGGTTACCGAGGATATCGTTTACTTTCTGCTTCTGATTCTCCAAAGTATTGACTTTCAGGGAGATTGCTCTCGGTCCGATGCTGGTAGCCTGTCCCTGCGCGTTCATTACGATGCTTCTAGCGGGATTGAATGCCTGTGCAAACGGATTGATGAAGAAAAATCCTGCCTTCTTCACGGTTCCGTAATACTTACCGAACAGTGTCAGAACCATTGCCTCGTTGGGCTTAATGGTTTTCAGTCCGCCAAAGAAAATGCAGAACATGATGAATAAAAGGATTGCCAGGAAAACGACAACCGGCGTTGCATAGCCGAAGAATCCCGTAACGCTGACACCAAACAGGATCAGGCAAGCAATGATTCCGAAGATATTCACAAAGAGCATCAAAAATCCGGGCGCCGGGTTTAACACTTTTTCACGAATATTAATCGACATGTTCAGTGCCTGATTATTATTCTGATTATTTCCCATATTGTTTCCTTCCATAGTATTTCCTCCTCTTACGGATACCCACACCATGTAGATATCATTTTGATATCATCAACATATCATATTGATAATTCTTTGTCAAGGGATGCATTATTTGTTCTGACAGAACAGAGAAAACACAAGAATGGGAGCCATCGCCAATACCGGAAGCGCATAACGAATAATACAGAGCGGCCCCAGAAACAAAGTCAGAAAATAGCTGAAACAAACAATCGGAATCAAAACCGCTTTTTTTCGTTTCAATATAGCAGTAAAGAATAAAGAAGTCACTGTAATCCATAAAGGCAGTCCTCTTGAAAGAAGAGGATTATCTGACTTTTGGGCTATATCTTCAAAGAATGCATTTAAACCGGGAAGATATCCTTTTCTTTGAATCAAATAGTCCTTATCCTCCTTGGTATGTGTCTCCACATAAGGCGAAGCAGAGTATACATCATAGGATTTCGACCTGACATACCAATACGGGCTATACATGGACGCATATGATATAAAATAAGAATCCGGATGTTTTCTTCCCAAATTAAACCAGTATGAAACAAATGCTCCGGGATTCTTTTTAAACTCTTTCGTATTAAAGTTTAACTTAAGCGGATCGGAAAGATGCGAGCAATAATAAGGAGCATTTTCCAGGCCGATGTAGCGATCATAATCTTCCAACTCTTCTTTGGTAAATTCATCACCATGATCAACATAGGTACGTCCTATCTGCTGAATTGGAACACTTAACATTTCTTTCGTATCGGAATCGGCAAAGCCCAAAATTCCAAATAACACTTTATCAACAAGTATAAATCCAACCAAAATTATCAATCCCAAAGCCAGAATCTTTTTCCAATGTTTTCGAAATAGAACAAGAAAAACAACACCCGATAAAACCAGCCCGTAGATAACATTGTTTCTAAAGAGACATGCAAGAAGAATATCTACTCCCAATCTTGCAATTGTTTCATTGGTTTTCTCTTCTTTTACAAAAAGATATTCAAAAACATGTACCATGGAAAGCACAAAGAAAATCATACACCAAACGTCTTTCGTCGGTGAAAAAGAGAAAAGTGCAAAGGTTGGGTTCAGCAGGAAAAACAGAAATGTTAAAATCGCACATATATCATTTTTCATCACCTTGCGCACAGAATAAACCACTCTGCCAAACAATAAAGATGTGCAGATAATCTGAGCAATACTGTAAACCACAATCGCCTGCAGATGGCCGGAAGTTACAACTTCCGCAAGATGACAGAGCGCCCAGATTGCTGTATGAAGCGGCGGATGATGCTTGGTTACATCCACGATACCGAGCACCATACGGTTTTGTTCTATGATGTCATAACACCAGGTTCCGGGAAAATAGGAAAGATAAACCACTCCGAACCACAAAGCAATCAACAAAGCCGGCGCCAAAGTGTTCTGACATATTTTCGGCAGAAAACAGAATTCCGGCATTTTCTTTTCTGCCAAAAGAAGCACTGCCAAAGATAAACCCGTTACAAGCAAAAAGATTATAGGACTGAAATAAAATACTTTTCCGCTCTCTTTTAAGAGTTGCAGATTTGGAAATGTATCTCTGTCATAAATCACACCACCCATAACCAGAAAAAAAGTAAAGCATAAAGCAAAACAAGCCGAAGTAATTAAATACTTCGGTTTGAATTGAACAAATAGTGTTTTTCTTTTTTTCACGCTACTATTGGTTTCGTTTTTCACAGCCGTTATTGAACTTCCTTAGTTTCCGGGTTCTCGGTCTCTTTCACGATCTCGCGGTACCTAATCTCATCCGCCTCATCCATCATCTTCTGCGTCTCTTCACTTCTGAAGCTTGCCACGGTCCGTTTACCGGTCAGAAGTCCGACGATCCAGATGATCACCC
>DFEM01000040.1 GCA_002369155.1 Lachnospiraceae bacterium UBA3802
TCCATGTGGCAGGAACCAACGGTAAGGGAAGTACATGTTTTTACATATCGAGAATTCTTAAAGCGCATGGTTTAAAGGCAGGACTTTTCACTTCTCCGCATCTGGTATCGATGAAAGAACGTTTCGTATTCGACGGAGAAATGATAAGCGATACGGAATTCGTAAAAGTATTTGACAAAGTCAAAAGTTTATGCGAGACGTTCGATGAAGAAGAAAAAACAACGATGCATCCGAGCTTTTTTGAGTTCCTTTTTCTTATGTTCATGGAATGGATGAGCATGAAAGGTGCAGATGCAATAGTTCTTGAAACGGGACTCGGCGGCATGCTTGATGCCACAAATATTTTTACAGATCCTTCGGTATGCGTAATCTGTTCGGTCGGAATGGATCATACAAAAGAACTCGGCAACACCATAGAAAGCATAGCTGAGCAAAAAGCCGGAATAATCAAAGAGAAGGTACCTCTTGTTTTGTGGGACAACGGTGATGCGGTCAACCGTGTTATAGAAAAAAAGGCCAAAGAAAAGGATTCGAAGGTATATATGCTTAAGGAAAAGCATATAAAGGATTTGGTTTTTGATGAAAAACACATTGCTTTTTCTTTGGATTATGATTATGATAGACTAAAGTTTGTGCATAATTTGTCCGTTTGGCTTCCGACCTCGGCACTTTATCAAAGAATAAATTCTTCACTTGCAATCATTGCTTCAATAATTTTCCTTAAGGATGAATTTGATGAAGCGAAAACGCAGAGTGTGCTTACGGAAGGATATTTCCATGGAAGATTCGAAGAAGTCGAAAGAGGCTTTTTCGTTGACGGAGCGCATAACGAAGATGCGGTTAAAAGACTTCTTGAGTCGGTGGGTACCCTTAAGGGCAGGAAGGTTATCATTTTCGGAGCATGCAAGGATAAAAACTATGAGAAGATGCTTAACCTCATAGCTTCTTCAGGGCATTTTGAAACAATCATACTTACGAAAATTGATTCCGAGAGGGCAGTTGACTCAAAAACAATGTTTGATACAATGGGTGATACAACCTGTAATGTCATTACGACGGATTCGCTCATTGAAGCAATAGATAAATCCAAGACATACGATGCCTGCGTATTCATCGCCGGATCGCTTTATCTGGTAGGAGAAGCGGTATCCATTTTCAATGCAAATAAGTAATGGTTTGAATTTATTGGAGAGAATAAAATGATAGATTTTGAAAATGAACTTAAAAAATTCCATCCTTCACCCGAAGTTGATGATGTCGAAGACGTGGTTAACGGCCATGATTTGACAGATATGGTTGATTTTATTGTCAGAACGGTATCGGACGCAGAAGAATAGAGGCACGGATTAAATGTTATTTTGTTACAGTTGCGGAATGGCTTTGTCCGAAAAATCATATTGTACCTCCTGCGGTGCGGATGTTGGACGTTACAAAAAGATTCTTTATATGTCCAACAGATATTACAATCGCGGTCTTGAAAAGGCACAGATTCGTGATTTGACCGGCGCGGTTGAGGATTTGCGACAGAGTCTTAAATTGTATAAAAGAAATACTCAGGCCAGAAACCTGCTTGGACTGGTCTATTTTGAGATGGGAGAAACCGTCAATGCAATGGCGGAGTGGGTGCTTTCGCAGCATTTCCAGAAAGATAAAAACATCGCTACCGATTATATCGAGACGCTTAAAACAAACGCGGTTTTGCTTGATACAATCAATTCCTCAATAAAAAAATACAATCAGGCGTTAAATCTTTGCAAACAGGACAGCCTTGATGTTGCCAAGATTTCGCTTAAGAGAGTTGTGAGCAATAATCCCAGACTTATAAGCGCACACCTTCTTTTGGCGCTCATTTTGATGAAGGAAGAGGATTATTCCGGAGCAAAAAAAGAACTTATTCTTGTAAGAAGAATAGACAGAGGAAATATTACCGCTTCGCGTTATTTAAGAATGGCGGAAGAGAATCTTAACACGGATTCGAAGAGAAAGAAAAAATCATCAGAGAATGCCGTTACGATTCAAAGCGGAAACGATATTATAATTCAGCCCAATACAAGAAAAGAGAATTCATTCTTAAGCATACTTCTCAATGTATTGATTGGTTTGGTTATAGGTCTTTTAGTGGGATGGTTTGTGCTCGGGCCCATCAGAATCAATATACAAAAGACGGAAGAGAACAAGGAACTTGCAGATGCTTACGAAGAGATCAATTTAAAGAACGCATCAATAAGTACCTATATGCAGAAAATCGATTCTCTTCAGTATCAGTATGACACTTTAAACGATCAGTTAAATGCTTACGAGGGGGCAAACGGCGCTCTTGAAGGATATAAATATCTTTTGCTTGCGGTTGAAGAATATTCAAAAGGCGAAGCAGCAGACAAGAATGTAATTGCCCAGTACCTCGACAAGATTGACAAGAACGGTTCCGAAAAATTAAGCGAGACGGAATTTGTGGAAGTATACAATATGTTAAAGACTTCCATCGGTGAGAGTGTGGCAGACACTTATTACGAAAACGGATTTAATGCATACAGACAGGAAGACTATATAACTGCTTTGGAAAACTTCAAAAAAGCGGTAGAATACAATCCCGAAAATGTGGATGCATTGTATTATCTGGCATGTACTTATCTTGCAAACAAAGATTATGACAATGCCAAATATTATTTCAATACTGTTATTAATCTGGCTCCTGAGAGCGAACTTGGAAACAAGGCAGTTAATTATATTGCAGAAATTGATGCAAAGTAGAATTTTTTGTTGACATTGTAATTATAGTTGGTATATAATATCAAACGTCACTGAAAAGGTACAAGTGTGTTCGTAGCTCAGCTGGATAGAGCAACGGCCTTCTAAGCCGT
>DFEM01000062.1 GCA_002369155.1 Lachnospiraceae bacterium UBA3802
GCGGACATCTTACACACGGTTCACCCGTTAACATGTCAGGTAAATATTTCAAGGTTGTTCCTTACGGAGTAAATGACGACGGATTCATAGATTACGATAAACTTCGTTCTCTTGCTCTTGAATGCAAACCCAAAATGATTATTGCAGGTGCTTCCGCATATGCAAGAACCATTGATTTCAAGAAGTTCAGAGAAGTATGTGATGAGGTTGGAGCAGTTCTTATGGTAGATATCGCTCACATTGCAGGACTTGTTGTTGCAGGTCTTCATCCCTCACCCTTCCCTTATGCAGATGTAGTTACAACTACCACACACAAGACTCTTCGCGGACCCAGAGGAGGCATGATTCTTGCCAACAAGGAAGCTGCAGAGAAATACAACTTTAACAAGGCTATTTTCCCCGGTATTCAGGGCGGCCCTCTTATGCATGTAATCGCCGGCAAGGCAGTCTGCTTCAAAGAGGCTCTTTCACCTGAGTTCAAGGTTTATGCTCAGAACATCGTTGACAATGCACAGGCTCTTTGCAAGGGTCTTATGTCAAGAGGAGTCAACATCGTATCGGGCGGTACGGACAATCACCTTATGCTCGTTGACTTAAGAGGCGAGAAATACACAGGCAAAGAAGTTGAGAAGATGCTTGATGAGGCTCATATCACAGCAAACAAGAATACGGTTCCCAACGATCCTCAGAAGCCTTTTGTTACAAGCGGCGTTAGACTCGGTACACCCGCTGTTACATCAAGAGGCATGAATACCGAAGATATGGATAAGATTGCAGATGCAATTGCGGCAATCGTTAAGGGCGGCGAGGAAAAGATTCCTTATGCAAGAGCCATTGTAGATGAGCTTACCGCAAAATATCCGCTTATTTAAAAATTTACGGGGAGGTTTAATCCTCCCCTTTTCATTACAGGAATAATTGTATTTGGGATTTAAGGATTTAATGAGAAAATCAGTTTTAAAAAAATTCAGATTATTGATTGCTTCCCTCATTGCATTATCATTTCTTGTCTCCTGCGACCGAACGGTTGTGGTGACGGACGGCTTTTCGGAAGGTGAGGTTTTCAGAATCAACACGCTTTCGTGCAGCCGTGCGGAAATGAATATATATTTAACCAATATGGCAAATGCTTACGAGAGTACTTTTGGGGAGCAGATATGGAACACAAATGCAGGAAATACAACAATAGAAGATGCGTTTAAGGAAACCGTCCTGGCAAAGGTTACAAGAATCAAGGTTTTGAACCTTATGGCCAAGAACGAAAAAGTCTCTTTGTCGTCAGATGAGAAAAAATCCATCAAGAAGGCTTCGAAGGCTTACATGAAGACTTTATCGAAGAAAGAAAAAACCGATCTTAACGCCAATGAAGATCTGATTTATCAAATGTATTACGAATATGCGCTGGCGGAAAAGGTTTATAATTCGATAGTTGACGAGGTGAACTTTGAAATAAGCGACGATGATGCCAGAAGCGTGATTGTTGAAGAAATATTCATTAAGACCTATCACGAAGACAATTACGGAGTTACCTTTGATTATTCGGATGCAAAAAAGAAAGAAGCGAAGGAAAGGGCGGCTGAAATCAGAGACAAGGCGATGGAGGGAGCTGATTTCGAAGGACTGTGCGCACTCTTTTCCGAAGAAGATGAAAGTACTCATGCCTACAGAAGAGGCGAGATGAGCGAAGCGTTTGATGAAGCGGTTTTCGAACTTGAAGAGGGGGAGATAAGCGATATCATCACAACGGATGAAGGCTATTATATTGTCAAATGCATAAGTACATACGAAAGAAAGGCGACCGACGAAAACAAGGAAGTGATAATAAACGAAGCCAAGAGAAAAGCTTTTGAAGAAAAATACAATGAATTCCTTCCTAATATCATTGCCAACATAAATGAGAAAGAATGGCAGAATCTGACGATTATACACGATCCCGAGATTACCACGGATTCGTTTTTCGATATATACACGGACATAATGATTGATGGAAAATAATACTATTAGCACTCAATTTGATTGAGTGCTAATTTTTTGTTGACTTTTGTTTTTTCGGGCTCTATAATTATCAATGTACGAAAAAACTATAAAGCAGGGACGCCTGCAGGAATTATAAAAGAGGTGACTAAAATGGCAAAAAAAGGTTCATTATCAATTAATTCGGAAAACATTTTCCCGATTATCAAAAAGTGGTTGTATTCCGACCATGACATATTCATGCGTGAGCTTATTTCAAACGGATGTGATGCCATTACCAAGCTAAAAAAGCTTGATATGATGGGAGAGTACACACTTCCCGACGGTTATAAGGAAAGAATAGACGTTAAAGTCAATCCCGAGAAGAAAACCATTACATTTATCGATAACGGTCTCGGAATGACAGCCGATGAGGTTGAAGAGTACATCAACCAGATAGCGTTTTCGGGTGCTACGGATTTTATCGAAAAATACAAGGACAAAGCCAATGACGATCAGATTATCGGTCATTTTGGTCTCGGATTTTATTCGGCTTTCATGGTATCCGACAAAGTTACAATCGATACGCTTTCTTATAAAGAAGGTGCAGAAGCAGTTCATTGGGAGTGCGACGGCGGTACCGAATTTACAATGGAAGACTGCGACAAGAGCGATGTAGGCACAGTTATCACTCTTTATCTTATGGAAGACTGCCTGGAATTCTGCAATGAGTACAGAGCAAGAGAGATAATCAAAAAGTATTGTTCTTTCATGCCTACCGAGATTTATTTAAGCAAGGAAGATACCAAAGAAACTCAGACAATCAAAGCAAGCGAGAAGCTTGAAGATGATGTGGTTGTGGAAGAACTTGAGAAAAAAGAGGGAGAGGACGAAGCCAGGATTAAGATTAAGAAGCGTCCCGAACTTTTGAACGATACCAATCCTTTGTGGATGAAGAATCCCGCAGAATGCGAAAAAGAGGATTATCTCGCATTTTACCGTAAGGTATTCAATGATTACAAGGAGCCTCTTTTCTGGATACACTTAAATATGGATTATCCTTTTAATCTTAAGGGTATTCTTTACTTCCCCAAGATTAACATGGAATACGATGCAATCGAAGGTACCATAAAGCTTTACAACAATCAGGTATTCATTGCCGACAACATAAAGGAAGTAATTCCCGAATTTTTGCTCCTCTTAAAGGGTGTTCTCGATTGTCCTGATCTTCCTTTGAACGTATCCCGTTCGGCATTGCAGAATGACGGATTTGTCAATAAAATCAGCGAATATATCACCAAGAAGGTTGCCGACAAATTATCCGGAATGTGCAAGACGGATAAGGAGAACTACGAGAAATACTGGGGAGATATATCTCCTTTCATCAAATACGGCTGCTTAAAGGATGACAAGT
>DFEM01000072.1 GCA_002369155.1 Lachnospiraceae bacterium UBA3802
GATTATCCTCTCGAATATAAGCATAAATTCAGAAAAGTAATAGAAAATGAACTAAACAAAAACGAGGGTCTCAAAGGATATTTTGATAATTGGGGCAACAGATGCTATCTGTATACTGCGGCTCTTGGTAATAATTTTGATATTTACAGAGGAGAGAATGAAAATATTTCACCCGACTGGAATATTGATGAATTAAAAAAACTCGGATGTGATTATATTATATCCGGTGTTAATATTGAAAATGCCGATTCGCTCGGATTAAAACTTCTTAATGAGGAACCTTTGATTGCTGATGAAGATTCTTATGCGATAAGAATTTATGAGATAAACGGAGATTAAAGTGGAATACAAAAGAAAGGCATTGCCTGACGTTATCAAAATAATATGTACCGTATGTATTTTGTTTCATCACTATCAGCAGCTGACGGGGACTTTCTTTTATCGCGGGCTGAATTTCTACGGCGGAAGATTTTATTTCGGTTATCTCGTGGAACTTTTTTTTATCATGTCGGGATGGGTAATGGTTTCTTATATCGAAAAGATTAAGGATAAAATGTCTTTCCCTGCGTTTTTTTCAAAAAGAGCAATACGTCTTTTGCCTTCGATGATTGTATCCACAATTCTTTACGATATCTTTCTTTACATATTCACGAATTCATGTCACGGGACTATCAGATATCCCCAGAAAATCGACATTTTCGGCAGCATAATAACATCGCTTGGAATGGGAAGCTGGTGCATCACAAAAGATTATGAGATTAATACAATCAACTGGTATGTAAGTGTTTTGCTTCTTTGCTATATAATCTTTTACATTCTTGTATTTATTTCAAAAAAGACAAAGATTCCCGCACCGATACTTTTATCAATACCGATAATTGCGGGAGTAATCAGAACATACGGAATGGAATATTCGTTTCTTCCTTTCTTTTCTCCGAGAATAGCAAGAGGATACATTCATTTCTTCGGAGGGCTTTTGCTTGGAATAATATTCGTTTCGCTCTTTGGAAACAAAAAGAAAAAAGAAAAGGAAGAAAACAAATCGGCATCAGTTATAAAAAAGATTATCGGAAATCTTTCGGAAGCGACTCTTGACGTGTATCTTCTTCAGCTTCCGATACTTCTTTGCTTTTTCATTTTCTCGTATTATACGGGCTTTAAACTGGTAAGCGGAAAGACGATGCTGCTTTACACTGCGGTTACGTTTCTTATCGGTTGTCTGTATCATTTTTTAATCGGGAAGAGAATATATGCTTTGCTTCTTGGTATTGTTCAAAAGAAGGGCAAGGCAAAAAACAGGGCGCAATAGCCTATATAAATTGATTTTTTCAACAAATTTTAATATAATATAGTTTTGAGTGAAACGGGCGATCGCGGCTCCATCGGAGGTGAGGAAAGTCCGGGCTTCATAGGGCAGGATGCCGGATAACGTCCGGTAGAGGTGACTCTCAGGAAAGTGCAACAGAAAAGAACCGCCGCGCAAGCGGTAAGGGTGAAAAGGCGGTGTAAGAGACCACCGCTTATCCGGTAACGGATAAGGCTGTGTAAACCCCATCCGAAGCAAGACCAAACGCAGCCAATAAGCCGGCCCGGCTTGGCTCAGGTAGGTTGCTTGAAATTCGTGGCGACACGGATTCTAGATAGATGATCGTCCAAGACAGAACCCGGCTTACAGTTTCACTCAATTAAGTAATATGGCGGAGGAAATATTAATGGAAAAAAAGATTATGCTCGGAAACGAGGCTATCGCCCGTGGTGCATATGAAGCAGGCGTGAAGGTTTCTTCGGCTTATCCCGGAACACCCAGTACCGAAATAAGCGAAAATATCGTAAAATACCCTGAAATTTATGCAGAATGGTCACCCAACGAGAAGGTAGCAATGGAAGTTGCAATCGGTGCTTCCATGAGCGGTGCGAGAGCACTTTGTTCAATGAAAATGGTTGGTGTCAATGTAGCATCGGATCCCTTATATACCGTATCATACATTGGAGTAAACGGAGGTCTCGTACTTGTTGCGGCAGACGATCCCGGTCTTTATTCTTCACAGAATGAACAGGATTCAAGATGCGTTGCAAGAGTTGCACAGGTTCCCGTTCTTGAACCTTCGGATTCATCCGAAGCAAAGGAATTTACAAAGCTTGCTTTCGATCTTTCCGAAAAATACGATTGCCCCATCATGATCAGAACCACTACACGTCTTGCACACAGCCAGGGTGTTGTTGAACTTTGCGACAGAAACGAAGTGGAAGACAAGCCTTATGAAAGATGTGTTCCAAAGAACGTTATGATGCCCGCCATGGCAAAGGGCAGACACGTATTCGTAGAGAAGCGTCTTAAGGATATGGCAGAAGATGCATGCAGTCTTCCCATCAATAAAGTTGAGATGAATGACACAAAGATCGGTGTTATTACTTCAGGTATTCCTTATCAGTATGTTAAGGAAGCTCTTCCTCAGGCATCGGTTTTAAAACTCGGTCTTGTTCATCCCCTTCCCAGAAAATTAATCGAAGAATTCGCCGCAAAGGTGGATACTCTTTACGTTATAGAAGAACTCGAGCCCCTTATCGAAGAACAGGTTAAGTCCTGGGGTATTGCATGCCACGGAAAAGATGTTCTTACAATTCAGGGTGAATATTCGGCAAATATGTTAAGAGCAGCAATTCTCGGTGAGAAAGTTGAGACGGATGAGCCTGCCAAGGTTCCCGCACGTCCTCCCATTCTCTGTCCAGGATGTCCTCACAGAAGCACATTTACCGTTCTTAACGAACTCAAACTTCATGCGGCAGGAGATATCGGATGCTATACTCTCGGAGCGGTAGCACCTCTTAACGTTATCGATACGACTGTTTGTATGGGTTCATCCATTTCCACTCTTCACGGAATGGAAAAAGCAAAAGGAAAAGATTATATCAAGAACTGGGTTGCCGTTATCGGAGATTCAACATTCCTCCATACAGGTATCAACTCACTTCTTAACATGGTATACAACAAGGCCACAGGCACTGTTATTATCGTTGACAACTCTACAACAGGCATGACAGGTCATCAGGATCATGCAGCCACAGGAAAGACATTAAGCGGCGAAGCTACTTATGCCGTTGATTTAATCGATCTTTGCCATGCGCTCGGAGTTGAGCATGTAAGCGTAGTCAATGCTTTCGATACAGAGAAGCTCAAAGCGACAATTAAAGAAGAAGTTGCAAGAGATGCCGTTTCCGTAATTATTTCACAGGCTCCCTGCGCACTCTTAAAGAGCAATGTATCTCATAAGAAATGTTATGCGATTCCCGATAAATGCAAGAAATGCGGCGTATGCTTAAAGCCCGGATGTCCCGCCATGAGCAAGAATGCTGACGGAACAATCAAGATTGACGATACAATGTGTAACGGCTGCGGACTTTGCGCATCAAGATGTAAATTCGGTGCAATCGAGACAAGAGAGGTGTAAGCATGGAAACAAAGAGTATTATGATAGTAGGTGTAGGCGGTCAGGGTACTTTGCTTACAAGCAGAATTTTAGGCGGTGTTATCACCGAAGCGGGATATGATGTTAAACTCTCCGAAGTACACGGAATGGCACAAAGAGGCGGAAGCGTTGTTACTTTCGTTCGCTACGGTGAAAAGGTATATGAACCCATAGTTGAAGAGGGCTGCGCAGATGTTCTTATCGCTTTCGAAAGACTCGAAGCTTTAAGATATGCTCATTTTCTTAAAAAAGACGGAGTACTTATCGTAAACGATCAAAGAATCGATCCCATGACAGTACTTACCGGGGCAGCAGAATATCCCGAAGGAATAATTGAGAATTTAAAGAACAAATACAAGGTAATTGATATTGATGCAATGGCTAAAGCCAAGGAAATCGGCAATGCAAGAGTATTCAATACGATTATCGTCGGTATTGCCGCAAAGCATATGGACTTCGCAAAGGAAGAGTGGATTAAGGTAATCGAAAAGACTGTTCCCGCAAAGACCGTTGATATCAACAAGGCGGCATTCGAAGCCGGTTATAATTTATAAGAAAAGGTGTAAAAAGGAAGATTTTTGTGTTTTTGCAAAAAAGGGCAGATTTGCAAAAAGGCGCGTAAACCATTAATTTCCAAGGAAGAGGAACCAAAAAATGATTTGGAACGAAGCAAGAGAATGCATGAGCCGTGACGAAATGGCCAACATGCAGGGTGCAAGATTAAAAAAACTTGTATCCAATGTTTATCACAACGTGGAATTTTATCGCAAAAAAATGCAGGATATCGGACTTGAACCCGGTGACATCAACGGTATTGAGGATATTACCAAACTTCCTTTTACCACCAAGACAGATCTAAGAGACAATTATCCTTTCGGACTTCTTGCAGTACCGAAATCTCAGATTGTACGTGTTCATGCATCAAGCGGAACGACAGGAAAAGCAACTGTAGTAGCTTATACAAGAAGAGATATCGAAAACTGGCAGGAATGCGTTGCAAGAGATCTTGTTATGTGCGGCGTGACCAAGGATGACATGATTCAGATTGCATACGGATACGGCCTTTTCACCGGCGGTTTGGGACTTCACTACGGTGCCGAGAATTTAGGATGTATGACGGTTCCCATGTCTACGGGCAATACCAAAAGACTCGTTACCATGATGGAAGATTTCGGTGCCACTGCTATTGCATGTACGCCTTCTTATCTTCTTCATATTGCAGAGGTTATCGAGGAAATGGGTGTTAAGGATAAACTCAAATTAAGAACCGCTATCTGCGGAGCTGAACCCTGGACCGAGAAGATGAGACTACAGATTGAAGAGAAACTCGGAATCAACGCACATGATATTTACGGACTTTCCGAAGTATGCGGACCCGGTGTTGCATGCGACTGTTCATTCCATAAAGGACTTCATGTTCAGGAAGATCATTTCTATGCGGAAATCGTCGATAAAGAGACACTTAATCCTCTCAGAGACGGTGAAGTCGGAGAACTTGTATTTACCACGCTTACCAAAGAGGGATTGCCTCTTATACGTTATCGTACAAAGGACCTTACAAGTATCGATCATTCGAAATGCGAATGCGGAAGAACAACTCCGAGAATCTCCAAATTCAAGGGCAGAAGCGATGATATGCTTATTATCCGCGGCGTAAATGTATTCCCTTCACAGGTTGAAACAGCTCTTCTTGAAATCGAAGGCGTTACACCTCATTATCAGATGATTGTAGATCGTGTTAACAATCTTGATACTCTTGAAGTTCAGGTTGAAGTGGATGAGAATGTATTCTCCGATGAAATCAGAGAGATGGAAAATCTTACAAAGAAGATTTCAGCCGCTTTACAGAGTGCACTTCTTATCGCTGTAAAAGTTAAGCTTGTTGAGCCGAGATCACTTGACCGTTTTGAAGGCAAATCAAAGCGTGTAATAGATAAACGTGTATTGACAGACTAGGGGGGTGAGCGTATGTTTTTAAAGCAATTAACTGTATTTCTTGAAAACAGAGAGGGCAGACTTGAACGTGTAACGGATATCCTTTCCAAAAACAATATTAATATTGTATGCCTTTCGCTTGCGGATACCAGTGAATACGGCGTAATCAGAATGATTGTATCCGAACCCGATAAAGCAAAAGCGGTTCTCAAAGAGGAAGGATGCCTTGCCAGAATTACGGATGTCCTTGCGATAAGCATGGAACAAAAAGCCGGTTCTTTAAACAAACTGACAAAGATCTTTTCCGAACAGGGAATCAATATCGAATATATGTATACGCTTAATTCAAGCAGAGAAGCAGGTTCGATGATAATTAAGTGCACCGATATTGAAAAAGGCTTTGATGCCGTTAAAAAAGCGGGACTTACTCTTGTGGATCCCGAGATTGCTTATTCAATGTAACATATTAAATGTTTATGTATAAAAACGGGACATTTGTCCCGTTTTTATTTTTGCCTGTTTTATGGTATTATATAAGATGTGGTTTTTTGTAGAAAAACAGTCAGACATTAATACTCATTCACTGAGTTGGAGATAAATAAATGAATTTGGAAAGATTTTTAAACCCCGAACAATACGAGGCCGTAATGCATACAGAGGGACCTCTTTTAATCCTTGCCGGTGCGGGATCCGGAAAAACGAGGGTAATAACATACAGAATTGCACATATGATAGATTCGGGCATTTCGCCCTACAACATACTTGCAATCACATTTACCAATAAAGCTGCCGAAGAAATGCGTAAAAGAGTTGATGACATTGTCGGATTCGGTGCCGATTCGGTGTGGGTATCCACCTTTCACTCAACCTGCGCAAGAATTTTAAGACGACATATCGATTTGCTCGGATACAATACGGATTTTACGATTTATGATACAGATGACTCCAAGAAGGTTGTAAACGACCTTTTAAAGAAGCACAGTTTAAATCCCAAGGAATATCCGCCCAAGGCAATTCTTTCCGTTATAAGCAGCAATAAAAACGAGATGATTCCGCCCGAGGAATTTGAAAGCTGCGCAAAGGAAGATTTTGAGAAAAAAGCGGCATTTTTATACAGGGAATACCAGAAGGTTTTGTTTGACAATAATGCCCTGGATTTTGATGATC
>DFEM01000036.1 GCA_002369155.1 Lachnospiraceae bacterium UBA3802
TTCCCCGGCGGCGTACCCAGCCACTGTGCACCCGAAACACCCGGTTCAATCCATGAAGGCGGCGAACTCGGATATTCAATCGCACATGCCTGCGGTGCGGTATTTGATAACCCCGATCTTATTGCAACTGTAGTTGTAGGTGACGGTGAGGCAGAAACAGGCCCTCTTGCGACATCATGGCAGTGCAACAAGTTCATCAACCCCGTTGGTGACGGTGCGGTTCTTCCCATCCTTCACTTAAACGGATACAAGATTGCCAACCCTACAATCTTCGGACGTCTTTCAAAAGAAGAATTAACCGATTTCTTCCACGGCAACGGCTGGGAACCTTATTTTGTTGAAGGTGACGATCCCAAGACAATGCATAAACTTATGGCAGAAGCTATGGATACTGTTATCGAAAAGATTCAGGCTATCCAGAAGAATGCCAGAGAAAATAATGATGCAACACGTCCCGTATGGCCCATGATCGTTCTTCGTACACCCAAGGGATGGACAGGCCCCAAGGTAGTTGACGGCAACCGTATCGAAGGCAACTTCCTTGCTCACCAGGTGCCCATCATGATGGACAAGCCCGAGCATTTACAGATGCTTTCCGATTGGCTTCACAGCTACAAGCCCGAAGAACTCTTTGATGAAGAAGGTCATGTACTTCCCGAGATCAAGGAACTTTGCCCTGTAGGCGATAAGAGACTCGGCATGAACCCTCATGCCAACGGCGGTAAGCTTTTAAGAGATTTAAGACTTCCCGACTTCAGAGAGTACGGATTTGATATTGAAAAGCATGGTGCAAAGGAAAGCCAGGATACAGCCAACCTTGCAGCATACATCAGAGATATATTCAAACTCAATGCAGAAGCAAAGAACTTCCGTATTTTCTCACCCGATGAGAACAACTCCAACCGTTTCACTTCTGTATTCGAAGTTGAAAACAGAGACTGGAATGCAGATCAGTCCGATATGGACGATCATTTGTCAAGATTCGGTCGTGTGATGGATTCAATGCTTTCCGAGCATATGTGCGAAGGATGGCTTGAAGGATATCTTCTTACAGGTCGTCACGGTTTCTTCAATACATACGAAGCATTCTCGAGAATCATCGATTCCATGGGTGCACAGCATGCTAAATGGCTCAAGGTTTGCAATCAGCTTCCCTGGAGAGAGAAGATTGCATCTCTTAACCTTCTTATGTGCTCAACAGTATGGCAGCAGGACCACAACGGATTTACACACCAGGATCCCGGTTTCATGGATCATATCGCAAACAAGAAGGCAGACGTTGTTCGTATCTACCTTCCCGCAGATACCAATACACTTCTTTCCACAATGGACCACTGCTTAAAGAGCCGTAACTACGTTAACGTTGTTATCGCATCCAAGCATCCCCGTCCTCAGTGGTTATCAATGCCCGAAGCAGTTAAGCATTGTACACAGGGTATCAGTATCTGGGATTGGGCTTCCAACGATCAGGGCAAGGAACCCGATATCGTATTTGCAAGTGCCGGTGAAACACCTACACTTGAAGCCCTTGCAGCAGTATCGATTTTAAGAAAAGAAATTCCCGACATTAAGATTCGTTTCATCAATGTTGTCGATCTTTTCAAACTCGTACCTCACAACGAGCATCCTCATGGATTAACAGATGCAGAATACGATATGCTCTTTACTACCAACAAGCCTGTTATCTTTAACTTCCATGGTTATGCAACACTTGTTCATGAACTTACATACCGTCGTCACAACAACAGACTCATGCATGTAAGAGGATACAAGGAAGAGGGTACAATCACCACAGCATTCGATGTACGTGTACAGAACGATATTGACCGTTTCCACCTTGTACAGGATGCACTTAAGTTCCTTCCTCAGTTGGGCAACACCGGTGCTTACCTCTATCAGAAGATGAGCGACAAGCTCGTAGAGCACAAGCAGTACATCCACGACTTCGGTGTAGATTTACCTGAAGTTGTTAACTGGAAATGGGAAGACATCAATTAATTGCAATGAAAAAGTTTATTTCAATAATGTTTGCGTCACTTCTTGCACTTGCTGCCCTTACGGGCTGCAGTGCGGCGGGCGCAGGCGACAAAGATAAAATTCAAATAGTAACTACTTTTTTTCCTGAATACGACTGGACAGTCAACATTTTAGGAAGCAATCCCGGCGATGTTGAAGTGACCAACCTTTTGGAGAGCGGAGCAGACATACACAGCTATCAGCCCACCGCCAAAGATATTTTGAAAATATCTTCCGCGGATATTTTTATTTATGTCGGAGGAGAATCCGATGAGTGGGTTGAAGAGGTTATTGAACAGTCTCCAAACAAAGATTTGATTGCGATCAGTCTTCTTGATATTCTCGGAGATTCGGCCAAAGAGGAAGAAGTAATCGAAGGCATGGAAATCGAAGAGGAGGAAGAGGCAGAGGAAGAGACTGAATACGATGAACATGTATGGCTTTCCTTGAAAAATGCCAAATTGTTTGTAAAAGAAATTGAGTCGGCGATTGAACGTGCGGATTCAGTCAATGCAGATACATACAGGAGCAATGCAGAAGCTTATATCGAAAAACTCGATGAACTTGATAAAAAATATGAAACCGTTGTAAGCGAATCGAATCGAAATATCGTGCTTTTTGCGGACAGATTTCCTTTCAGATACATGATTGATGATTACGGCTTATCCTATTATGCGGCATTTGTCGGCTGTTCATCCGAAACTCAGGCAAGCTTTCAGACCATTACTTTTCTTGCAAAGAAAACCGATGAGTATTCGCTTCCTGCAGTATTGACCATAGAAGGCGAGACGCATAACATCGCGGAAGCGGTTATCCAAAACACTTCATCCAAAGACCGGAAGATACTGGAAATGAATTCCATGCAATCCGTGACAGTGAAAAACGTAAATGACGGATATACATATCTTTCGATAATGGAAAAGAACCTTGAAGTTTTAAAAGAAGCGTTAAATTAAAAATAAATAATAAATGCGGTCGGTATTACCGGCCGTTTTTTATTGCAGCTTTCTATGAGGATGTTGTGTATTTTTGATGATTTTCCTTTATAATACGGGAATCTTTTTGTCGAATGCGATATGTTGACGAAGTGTACAAAAGGTGTTACGATTCAATCAGTTAGAGAAGCCTAACGAATAATCTGAAAGGAGAATAGCATTATGAACATATATACAACTACGGCTCTGGGTTTGTTAATTCCGTTTATAGGTACATCGGCCGGATCGGCTTGCGTGTTCTTTATGAAGGATAAATTAAAAGATAAAGTTCAAAGAGGACTGACCGGGTTTGCAAGCGGAGTAATGGTTGCCGCTTCAATATGGAGCCTGATTATACCTGCGATAGAGCAGTCATCGAATCTCGGGAAATTATCGTTTATTCCATCCGCGATAGGTTTTTCGCTTGGAATAGTTTTCCTTTTGATCCTTGATTCGGTCATCCCTCACCTTCATCTAAATACAGACAAAGCAGAGGGACCGAAAAGCAAGCTTCAAAGAACTACCATGATGGTTCTTGCGGTTACGCTTCACAATCTGCCGGAAGGAATGGCAGTAGGTGTGGTTTATGCGGGATTGATTTCCGGCAGTGCATCCATTACAGCAGGAGGTGCACTTGCACTCGCGATAGGTATTGCGATTCAAAACTTTCCGGAAGGCGCCATTATTTCAATGCCCCTTTGTGCAGAGGGAAAGAGCAAGGGAAAGGCTTTCCTAAGTGGAGTATTATCCGGTGCGGTTGAACCTGTAGGCGCGTTGTTAACGATACTTGCCGCATCATTTGTAGTGCCGGCAATGCCTTATCTTTTAAGTTTCGCGGCAGGTGCGATGATTTACGTGGTCGTTGAAGAACTGATCCCCGAGATGTCTTCGGGTGAACATTCCAATGTGGGCGTAATTATGTTTTCGATAGGATTTATCCTTATGATGACATTGGATGTGGCACTTGGATAATATAAAAATATATACATACAAAACCGATACGAAATCAGAATTATCATGTGACGTTTGATAAAACAATTCTTCTGAATTCTTCGTATCGGTTTTTTAATGCCACAAACATGGATTTAGTTTGAATAATAGGCTGTTACATAGTAAAATGAAAAGGATAATGGGGGAATAAATGATGTTATTTTTTACAGCCGATTTGCACTTTGGAGACAATGAGACCATAGAGCGCGAATCAAGACCTTTTGAAGACATTTCTGAATTTACCGATGCAGTTATTGCAAACATTAACAAGGTTGCCTCTAGCGAAGATATTCTCTATGTTCTGGGCGATTGGATCAATTACAACAGTATAAATCATCCGGAATTGGAAGGGTGCAAAAAAATCTTTGAAATAAGCAAAAGAATGAATCCGAAAGTAATTCTTGTACTTGGCAATAATGAAGAGAGAATCGTTAGAGATAAATATGACGGAAATTTTCAAAAGATGCGAAGCGATTTGATTTCTCTTGGATTTGAGGATGTCCTTAAAGAAGGCGATATAGAGATTAACGGTGAGCCGATACATTTGATTCACTGTCCCGTTGATCGAAAAGAAGGCTGCATTAATCTTTTCGGACACACTCACAGAGGAACGGGATTATGGAAGCCTTTCGGGTTGAATGTCGGAATTGATTTGAATTTCTTCAGACCTTTTTCGGAAAAAGACATTATTTTTCTTTTGGAAACGAAACGTGAATGGTGGGACAAAGATGCGAATTGCATGTGCATGTAGGTCCTTGATGCCAAAATCCCTTTAATTCGCGAAAAAATACGATAAACATGTTGCTATTTCGTCATTGTTTAAATGTAAACAGGACAAAAATATGATATATTATAGTTAAATGAAAAACAGCGCAAATTTTCATATAAGGAGAACGCAAATGAAGACATTGATTGTAGTGGATATGCAAAATGATTTTATCGACGGAAGCCTTGGTACCAAAGAGGCTCTTGCAATTGTAGACAATGTTAAGGCGAAGATAAAAGAATACAAAGATAACGGTGATGAGGTTATTTTTACAAGAGATACCCACCACGACAATTACATGAATACCAATGAAGGCCATTACCTTCCCGTAGTGCATTGCATTGAGAATACAAAAGGATGGGAGATAAGAGAAGGCCTTTATATCGAGGGAGCGAAGATTATTGACAAACCTTCCTTCGGATATACGGGATGGGGCAATTTTAAATTCGATGAATTGGAAATCATCGGACTTTGCACAGACATCTGCGTTGTATCAAATGCGCTTATTTTAAAAGCATTAAATCCCGAGATTAAGATTTCCGTGGATTCTTCGTGTTGTGCAGGCGTAACACCCGATTCACATAATGCAGCGCTCGAAACAATGAAGATGTGTCAGATTGAAATAAAATAAAATAAAATAGTTTAATTCTTATGGAGGCACAGCTCGCCGATGTCCAAGAAAAATACCCAAAGAAAAGTAATAAAGAAAGTCAGAAAAGTTCATATTTGGCCTACACTGGTTTTATGTCTTGTCATCGCCGTGGTAGTGGATGGCTTTTTTGCATTCCTGTTGAGTGCGTTTACGACTTATGTTGTCAATTCCAAAATGGCTGATGAATACGAAGCGGTTGAGTACATGGCAAAGATATATGATAAAAACAGTTCCGCTGAAGATGATATATTTGCTCTTTTGGATGAAGAAGGAAGAACATACTTTATAAAAGACAACCATGGAAAGATAATATATCAGTTCGGTAAAAATACCATAGGTACCACCAGCGGCAAAATAGAGATCATAGGCGGCCAAAAGTCCATCGGAAGCGGAGAGAGGACAGCGATTGTTTATTTGGACAATACCACCGAGGGTTTATTCGTTCCCAATGAAGATGGAGAACTTTTCATAAATCCGGGTTCAATATACAATTTTGCCCAAAATATCCAGGATAATGTAAGTCAGCAGATTGATACGAAAAAAGCTTCCGTTGATCTTCCTGTATGGATTGCCATAAATGTCAAAGGCGGAACACAGACATTTTACGGAAAGGCAGTTTACAATTTTTCACCTTCGGATGTATTCTTTATGGCTTCGATGGTTATTGCAGCCGTGGTTCTTTTAGGATGCGTTATCATCATTATTGTTATAAATCTTATTACCACATTTGTCAGACATAAAAAGATGACAAAAATATTCTTTATGGACCCCATTACAAAAGGGCATAACTGGATGTGGTTTACCTATCACGGAGAAAATATATTAAAGAAAAGAAAGTATGCCTCAAAAGAATTGGCTGTTTTGGATTTGGTATTCGTTAAATACAGAAATTACTGTGTATGCCATTCCGTAGCAGAAGGCGAGGAAATGCTTTACAAGGTCGATAAACTTTTAAAAGAGAATCTTAAAAAAGATGAAATAGCATGTCATTATGCATCTGCAAACTTTTCTCTAATCTTAATACCTGAGAGCAAAGAAGAACTTGAAGGAAGAATAAATGATCTTTTGAAAAAACTCGAATCAATCGAGAGTGATCATAAATTCACATTCCATGTCGGTGTTTATCTGGTACAACCTGAAAAAGGCGAGAACGGAAAAATAAGGAAACGTAAAGACATTGATATTGAGAGAGAGTACAACAATGCCTGCACAGCCAGGACGACTTTGGATGATTGCGACGATTCAGGAGTAGCATTCTTTGACGAAGACCTTGTTGAAGAGCAGAAATGGATTGATATAGTCCTCGACAAATATGAGGATGCCATTAAGAACGAAGAGTTTTTGGTATATTATCAGCCCAAATATGATCCTAAAACCAGAAAATTAAAAGGTGCGGAAGCGTTAATCAGATGGGATTCGCCGGAATTCGGTTTTAAGTCTCCGGGTGAATTCATCCCCATTCTTGAGAGAAACGGTCTTATTCCCAAAATTGATAAATACATGATCAGACATGTTGCCAGAGACCAAAAGGCATGGCTTGATGCAGGTCTTGACTGCGTACCTGCTTCCGTAAATGTATCCAGAGCGCACTTTATGGAAAAGGATCTTGCCAATCAGATCAAAAATATGGTTGATGCAGAGGGCTGTCCTCATGAGTATCTTGAGATAGAACTTACCGAAAGTGCTTTCTTCGATGATAAAAAAGCTATGATAGATACCATTTACCAGCTTAAGGATATGGGATTCAAGGTTTCCATGGACGATTTCGGCTCAGGTTATTCTTCACTCAATTCATTAAAGGATATGCCTCTGGATGTTCTTAAGCTTGATGCAGAGTTCTTCAGCGGCGATTTAAACAAAAACAGCCGTGGCGAGATAGTAGTATCCGAGGCGCTTAAAATAGCCAAAAATCTCGAGATGCTTACCGTAGCTGAAGGCGTTGAAGCCAAAGCACAGGTTGATTTCCTTGCCAAGAACGGCTGTGACATGATTCAGGGCTTCTATTTTGCAAAACCCATGCCCAAAGAGGAATATGCTACCAAAATGGACGATCTTGCTACTCCCGAGGACGAAAGCATAGCAGTCGTGCCAGACGAGGAAGATGAGGCACCTGCCGGCGAAAATGATACGATTGGATAAACCTCAATATATTGAAAACGAACTGACGCTCGGAGACTAAAAAACTTTAAATATATTGATCGGCGGTCTGCCGGCAGACAGAGAGAAACCGAAAATCACAAAAATCCAAATTTGCCGGTAATCAAATCAAGATTTACTTAATTCAGAGGATTTCCTCTAAAAGTTAAATTTAGATTTAACATATTATTTTTTAAAATTCACGATTTAATTAATTTCGCGAATCGAAAACTTATAATAATAAATTACAAATGGACTTAAAACAGGGAATTGCGGCAAAGATTTTCCAAACACAAGATATGGAATAGAAGATTTGCCGCGATTTTGTACTAAAAAGGATTAAAACGGAAAGAAAATGAGCAAAGTTATAGTAGGTATGTCCGGCGGTGTGGACAGCAGCGTAGTTGCATATTTGATGAAGGCAGCAGGATATGATGTCATCGGTGTGACGCTTCGAACATGGATCGGATCCAAGGATGAGGTCAGCAGGTGTTGCGAGATTGATGAGGCAAAAGCCATCGCAGACAAACTTGAAGTTTCATATTATGTAAGAAATGTAGGTGAGGCTTTCAGAGATTTTGTTACGAAGCCTTTTATAGATGATTACTTAAACGGCCTAACGCCAAATCCCTGTGTGGAATGTAATCATTACGTAAAATGGGCGGGAATGCTCGAGGCAGCTTCGGCGTTTGGAGCCGATTATGTGGCAACGGGCCATTATGCCAAGGTTGTGAAGCTTCCAAACGGCAGATTTACGGTTAAACAGGCGGATTTTATCGAAAAAGATCAGACTTATATGCTTTATAAACTCTCTCAGGAGCAATTATCGAGGACTTTAATGCCTCTTGGAGGCCTTTCCAAGGCAGAAGTAAGAGAAATTGCAAAAAACGCAGGCCTTTTTGTGGCCAATAAGCCCGATTCACAGGAAATATGCTTTGTTCCCGAAGGGAAATATACAGATTATATAGAAGATAATTCCGAACGAGAAATTCCGGGAGAAGGCAATTTCGTTGATGAAGACGGAAATATCCTCGGAAAACACAAAGGTATCATCCATTATACCGTGGGACAGAGAAAAGGACTCGGCATTGCTTTCGGCCATCCGGTCTTTGTAAAAGAAGTTAGGCCCGATACCAATGAAGTCGTCTTAAGCGAAGAAGATGCAATCTTTAATACGGAAATACTCGTAAACTGTATCAATTTTATGAGTATCGAAGATATAAAAGAAGGCGAAGAGATAAAAGCCAGAGTAAAGGTTCGTTACCGCCATAACGGCGAGAACGCTATTCTCACACGATTCGACGAAAACTCAATTAAAGTCACATTCGAAAAGCCCGTCAGAGCCTCTACACTCGGCCAGTCCGCAGTATTCTACGATGCTGAAAACTGTGTTATAGGCGGCGGCAAGATATGTAAGATTATCAAGTAAAGAATATCGGGTTTTAAATTCCCGATATTTTTTTAAAAATTTTTGTAACTTTTTTGGTTTTGCGTCTGTTTATCATACAGAAAGCAGGTAACAGAATGAACGACAATTCATCTAAACAGATGGAAGAGATTTATTTGAAATACTGTATACCGCTAAAGAAATACGTCATATCGATATGCCGGAATCCGGATTTGGCAGACGATATCGTATCAGAGACATTTTACAGGGCCATAAAGAATTTCGAATCTTATAAAGAAGGAAATTTGTTCGCCTGGCTTTGCACAATAGCGAAAAACACGTATTTTAACCATCTGAAGAAAAAAGATAATATGAACAGTTCGATAGACGATGAGAATTTCGTTGAAGTAGCCGGAAGCGATAACGTGGAAGCTGAAGTGATCAAGAGAGAGGAACAAAGGAAGCTTTCGGAATGCATCAACGGGCTGTCGGAAGCAGAAAAAGAGATTGTCAAACTGAGAATCGAAGCCGGTCTTTCATTCAAAGAGATAGGAGATGTGCTTCATAAGAGCGAGAACTACGCCAGAGTAACCTTCTATCGCTGCAAAGAAAAACTGAAAGGAATGATGAATGATGAAGAATGAAAAATGTTATCTTATTAAAGATTTACTTCCATCCTATATAGACGAGATTTGTACGGACGAAACAAATGAAATAATAAAGAAACATCTCGAAGAATGCCCCGATTGCAAAAAAAGTTACAATCTTATGAAGGGTGATATTCCCGGAGAGAGAGAATTTAAAAATACGGTTGAGTACGACAGGGAACTCTTGCAGAAGGTCGGCCGAGATGTTAAGAGAAAAAATGATAAGTCAAAGAGAACGACGGCAATTATCGTAGCGGCAGTTCTGCTTGTGTTTATATTTATTAATCTTCCTATAGTTCCCGTAAGCAGCAGAGATTTGAGCGCCAGAATAGAAAAGCCCTCATACATGTTGGAAAAGGCCGCATACAAATATAACGAGGTTCCCGAAAACAGCGTGCTTTTATATGAGGATGAGACGGTATACACAGTAAAGCAATCTAAGGATTCACCTACGGGAATGGTAATGGTGGAAGGAGAAGCCGGTCTGGATGATTTGTTTTTCCACAGGGTGATTGCTGACGGAAGTACTGAAAAAGACGGTATAGTTTATTATGCCACACGTGAAGTTGATTTGATGAATCTTTCTTTTGTGGAGATCGAATCAAGCAAACCTGTGAGAAGATACAAGACAAAAACCGAGACTGTAAACAACAGGCAGGCATTAGTGGTAAAATCCGTTAAGACATCAATCCTCGGCAGTCTTCAGAACAATAAGGAGTTAAAGTCCACAATTACCGTAGTTAACAACGACGGGATAGACAATGTGTATGTAAAAAACGGACAAAGCTTTGTGAAAATCAATACAGACTGATATTGCGGATCCGAAATTCATTTTCATTTTTAAAAGAGCCCGGCGGTTTCATTTACCGTTCGGGCTCTTAATGTTTATTCTTCGATTAAATCCGATAGTTTTTTGTTGTAAAAGAAATTGTGGACCAGATCCGCATATTCTTTCCAAAGAGGAAGAGTCATACATGCGGATGCTCTCGGACATTCCTCAGCTTTTTCCGCAAGGCAGGCTACAGGAGCCAGAGAACCTTCCGTCAATTCAATTATTTCGCCTACCGAGTATTCCTCGGGCTTTCTTTTTAATTTGTAACCGCCGCCTTTTCCGGAAAGGCTTGCAAGCAAACCGCCTTCAACCAAATCTTTAATGATTATCTCAAGATATTTCTTGGAGATCCCCTGTCTCTCTGCTATATCTTTAAGAGGAATAAAAGCTTCACTGTCCTGAGAGGCGAGATCAATCATTATTCGCAATGCATATCTTCCCTTGGTAGAAATCATTTTTAATACCTTCTTTCAAATAAATCTTTCAACAAGAAAGATTATAAAACAAATTTTTCAAAAAATAAAGAAAAACCTATCAAAACAGTGGGTAAAATGACAAATAAAAAATCGAGGCTGTAAAAACAGCCCCGATTAATTTATTTTCAGTATGGTTTAATTAAGCTTTACCGTCAGAACCAAGAACGTTAATAATCTTGTGAGCAACCATATCCTTAACAGCCTGACGAGCGGGCT
>DFEM01000131.1 GCA_002369155.1 Lachnospiraceae bacterium UBA3802
AGTTTGTCGGGATGAACGTTGGAACTTAAAATCGGAATATTACAGTATTTATAAATAGAAAAAATATGAAATATAATATTATTTATTTTATTAATTTTTTAATATTTTTGTTTTTAATTGGATGCAGTAAAAGCAATGTATCGGTTGATGGCGTTAATGTCGATAATACGAAGACTGAAATCAAGAGAATTACGATTTATACTGCGGAAGAAAACAGTGAGAATATCTGGTGTATAGGATGGCCAGGTTATTATTGTGCGGGTACTGATTATATTCATTTTGATGAAAACATACCTAAACTGAGCGAAGAAGAGACAGAATATCTTATTTCATATGTGGAATCCATTCCTAAACCGAATGAAAATGCTGACGATAGCAATTGTATATGCCGCATTTATTTGTCGGTAAATACCGGTAATTGCAATTCATCTGTATGCGGCTCTGTTTATGGTGATTATCCCGAAGGAAAAGATGAGTTTTGTAAAATCATCAATAATATCTGTGGCGGTGATAAAGAATACCTGAATATGAACGGAAATATGCAGGAAATGACAGATGAGTATTTCACGGTTCTTACAGGATATACCGATGATATGATAAGTGGCGGAACAATACGCGATGTAATTGAGCATCTTGGAATTGATAACACCGTAGAGTGTTATCAATATTTTTTGAAGAATTGGTACTATCAGGATATTCTTAATAATTATGAATTATGCAGACTTCTTCCTTATAAGATTTGTTCTGTTCCGAGCACGGATGATGAGTGTTATGAATACGCCAAATTATTGGCAGACGAACTTGGCGTAACAAGCGCAATAACAAAAAACGGTTCCGAATTTGCGGAACAGGAATGGTATGAGTTTGAATATAATCAAAAGATTGTCAGAGTCTACAGAACCGAATTGGTTTCGAAAGATATTGAAAACAAGGGAGGAGTTGTAGATTCCGATACTCAATGTTACAAGATTTTTGAAAGAGTCGATTACGGAGAATTGGAAGGCGGCAATGTTTTAGACTTTGTATACAGTAATGATTGTAAGTTTGCGGCAGCTGTAGAATATGATTATAAAGATAATTACAAAACCATTTACGAAGTCGGAACTGCAGCGAGAAAAATTGATTAAGGACGATGCTTGCACTCTGCAAGTATGCATTTCTAAAAACTTTTGGTTTTCCTTACTAGATTATGGAGAAGAATATTATGCTTTTTGAAACAAGAGAATGTACAAATCTTGATATTGTGAAAGAACTTTTTGTTGAATATTCACATATCAAAGGGGCAGAAAGTTGCTTTGTTTCCTTTGACAAGGAATTGAATGATCTGCTAGGGTATTATTCTGGTGGGGCGATAATAGTAGGATATGAAGAAGATAAACCCATTGCCTGTGTTGCCATAAGAAAAATAAGCGACGAAACATGTGAAGGAAAACGCCTGTTTATCAAACCGGAATATAGAGGGAAAGGATATGCAAGGATAATGCTCAAAGCAATGACGGATAAGGCTTTTGAACTTGGGTTTAAAGAATTACTGTTTACAACGAAACCGGATGTAATGAGCATTGGATATGGCTTATATAAGCGTTTGGGCTACGAGGAGTTATCAGAGGAAAATGGTGTTGCCTCTATGCGGATAGATATTAGTAAAGAATATCCCTATACGTTTGAATCTGATTATGCAAAATGTGAATATATAGATAAAGATAATGTAGTTTTTCACGTGTGGAAAAAAGAGGCTCATTTTGATGACTATCGAAAACCTGTAAAAGCTTCACTTGAAATGCTGAGAGAACATAAAAAAAGCATATTTATTGTAGATGCGAGAAACGGATTTGAAGATGTTCCAGAAGATGTGGAATGGGGATTTGAATGGTTTCTGCCGGAATTAAAGAAAACCGGTTGTGAGATATGGGGATTCCTTTTGCCTCAAGTGTCAAAAATCGAGGGTGAGATAGATCTTTGGACAAAAGAGATTGAGAAAAACTTTCGTGTGATTCGAGCAGAGTCTTATGAGGGTATTTTGAAACAGATATAAGATGCGATGAATTACAGTTTCGTACTATATAAGTGTATGCTATTGAATATAGAAAACATCCTATCAAATAAATTAAGGATCTGATGTACTTATGTAGTATAAATTTATACAATAATACAGAAGGAATTATAATGTTAGATTAAAAAATTGTGTTATATTATAAATGGTCTTCGAGAGCCCTGGGCAGTTCTCAAAGAAAGAAACAAAGGTTAGCAGCCTTTGTTTTTTTATGGGATATATTTTTACATTGGAGCATGGTTTGGGTTATAATTATTTACAGATAACATGAACACTGACGGAGGGAAGAATATGATTTACGATCCAAATTATAAGAATCAGGTTTTTTGGGACACAAATGATTTTTCAATCGGAGAAATTGTTTCAAAATTAAAATCGGAAATTGCGACTCAAAAGTATAAGATCAAAAGACCGGCAACGAGGATCAACAAGCTGTTTTTGATTGGTTTTGGCGTTTATATGGTATTGGTTTTTTCTTCGTTATTAGGTTCTTTTATTATTACACGAAGCCTGCTGTTCATGATGGTTGCCGGACTTTGCTTTCTTTTCTTCTGGGGCGGATGGCTTTGCCTGTATATGGCAGTTATCTATACTGTTTTGTCCAAACGCTGCACTCTTCCCATTGAAGCTACATGTATAGGGTATTCCCTGTCGAACAACGGAAACCATAGTAACGGCGGTGGATTATCGCTTTGTCCTGTATTTGAATACGAATATGGGGGAGCTAAAATAACCGCTTTTGACGGTATATACGATAACGTAAATAAAAAGCCTTCCATCGGTGCAAAAGGGACGATTTTTATCAATCCGGAAGAGCCGGATGAAATTGTATGGACCAAGAAGAACAAAATAGTACCCTTTATGATTCTGGCATTCTTATTTGCCGTTGTATTAAGCATGGCAATTTTTTGGATAGTCATCAATGATGAGAATTTCATGAATGAAGCATTAAACAAAGCCGAATTGGCAGCTTCATCGATGGCGGGATTCGTAAATTTTTATTTCTTTAAATAAAACGGTGGCATTTGTTCAAAACATTTGATATACTGTTAAAACTTGCCGCATTTTAACAATTGTTTTGAACAAAGGAGGGTTACATGGAAAGAGATAAGAGACTTGTATTTGATACTATACCCGAGAAGTTTGATAAGTGGAGAGTAAAGTATAATCCCGCACTTTTTGATTATCTGATTAAGACCACTGGCTTGGGCGAGGGAAAATCCTGCCTTGAAATCGGACCGGGCACAGGTCAGGCATCGGACTTTGCGATTAAAAGCGGATGCGATTATCTTGCGATTGAACTCGGAGAACATCTCGCCGCGAAGATGAAAGAAAAGTATTCGTCGTATCCCAATTTTCACATCGTAAATGCTGATTTTGAGACTTATGATTTCGGCGATAAGAAATTTGATTTTATTATCTCGGCAGCGACTATACAGTGGATAAAAGAAGACATTGCGTATACAAGAGTATTCGATCTTTTAAAAAATGGCGGATACCTTGCCATGTGTCTTATGAGAAGCGAATACGAGAGTGATAATCCCGCACTTTATGAAGATATTCAAAAGGTTTATGATAAATATTTTGTTACAAACCAGCCTTACGATCAGAAGTTTGATTATATGAACGGAGAAAAGTACGGACTGACATTTATCGAAGAAAAGTCATTCCCCGGAAGACGTGAGTACAACGCGGATGAGCACAATGAGTACATCGGCACTCATTCAACACATATAGCTCTTAAAGAAGAATATACAGAACCGTTTTTCGGAGGCATAAGAGATGCCGTTATTAAGCACGGCAACAAAATCGTTTTCAACGACAGTTATGTGGTTTATCTTTACAGGAAAGATTAAGGAAATGAATTGATGAAAGCCTCAAGATTGCTCATGTCTGCAAGTTCGAAATCAGATGGAACATAAACAAAGACAAAGCAATATAAAGAGGCTGCCAAAAGAATAAAGGATAAAATTAAGGATATCGAAATGCCTATGGCTTTCGGTATCTTTTTTATGTTGAAAATAAGTTCGTATCCCAAAGACAATGCGATGACCAAAGCCGGAAGTGCGGGATAAAGGTATCTGCCCTGCGGTTCATAATCGGTACCCCAGCTGTAATAAAGTGATAAAAATATTACGCTTGCAGCAGAAAGAATCATCGGAATTATGGTCGTTATCAAAAAGTTTCTTTCTTCTTTTTTGAATAATCCGATTATTAAAGCTGCCGCGAAGGAGACAATTCCCAATATCGTGACATATCTGTAAATCATATATACAAAGTAAGGCGCAAGAACGTCGGTATAAGCGAATGCAGCGAAGAAACTTCTCTCCGTTGAGAAAACATAATCTTTGTCTGAAAGAAGAGAGAAAAGAGGAAGACCTCGACTTTTAAATGTATCTCTCGCACTCGGTTTTAAATGGTCGGCTGCATACATTTCGGAAGACTCGGCAAGTGATTTTAATCCGAAGACGTCGCCCGAATTAACTATTGCATTTCTTACCACAAAAAATCCCGTTAAAAGGATTACGATTGCAGCGATAAGTATTGTGAACTTTAATATGTTTTTTCTTTCGTTTTTTCGGTATGCGTAAAGGATGATAATGAATAATGCGCTGAACAATATCCATCCGTACGAATTGTAATAAGAAAGAGCGGTAACCGTAATTCCCAAAGCCAAAAGCAGGGAGTTTGAAAGATTTAATTTATCCTTTGCGGATTTTACCCATGACAATACAATCATTAAAGATCCTGCAACGGCGAAAATATCATTGTTCACATAGCTAGAAAGAAATGCGAATTGCGGGATGGAAGCCACGAAAAAAGTAACGAACCATTTTGCTTTTTCGTCTTTCAGAATCGAGTCGTTTATTCTGAATGTCAAGAAGATGGAGAATACACCTGCAACAACGCTCGGAAACCTTGCTGCGTATAAAAGAAGGCTTGATGAAGATGAAAAAAGAGATACAATCTTCATGCAGATGACACTAAAAATTCCGGGGAGCCACGTATAATAAAATGCATACGAGAATCCCCAGAATTCGTTTCTGATTTCTTCTGTCCATCCGGTGGGCAGACAGTTATTGATATAAAGATAATAATAAGCCGGAAAACGTACGTACTCATCGGGTCCGTAGTTGTAGGGCTTTAATATACTCCAGATAAAATAATATATGAATGCAGCTGCCAAAAAGCAGATTAAATATATTTTTTTGTTTTTGGAGTATGATTGTTTCATTGATTAACCTTCGAGCAGTTCAAGAATCTTTGCTTTGGGACGTGCTCCGGAAGACTGAGTTACGACTTCGCCGTCCTTAAGAACTACGAGTGTGGGTACGCTCATAACTCCGAATTCTTCGGCAATCGAACCTTCTTCATCCACATCGACTTTTCCGACAATGTATTCAGGATGCTCTTCTGCAATCTCATCTACGAGAGGTGATACCATTTTGCAGGGACCGCACCATGTTGCAAAGAAGTCCAAAAGAACCTTTTTGTCGCTCTTTTTGATTTCTTCAAAATTTTCGCTTGTAACGGTAATTACTGACATAACTATCCTCCTTTTTTCTGTTTATATTTCTCATAACTTAATTGTATTATACAGAAACGGCCCAAAAAATACATCATAAAAGTTATATTTTGGATATATATTGTTTTTATAAGAGACAAATGCCCGAAAAATCGAATAATACTTGAAAAAAAGGCGCACAAATTGTATTCTAAAAGAGGTTTTTGACTAAAAAAATATAAAAAACGGTGGATGGATTATGGAAAGAAATTTTTTGGAAATGGTGGCATTTTGCGTTTACCTTGTGCTGGTACTCGCGATAGGTGTTTTCTTCTTTATTAAAGGAAAAAAGATGACGGGTGACAAAGCGTACTTCCTCGGCGGAAGACAGATGAACGGTTTTGTCGCTGCTCTTTCTGCCGGTGCTTCGGATATGAGTGCCTGGGTTCTCATGGGACTTCCCGGTTCCATTTATCTTTGGGGAATGGGTCAGGTATGGATTTCCGTTGGACTTATGATAGGTACAATCTGTGCCTGGATTTTTATAGCACCCAAGCTCAGAAAATACTCGATAAAAGCGGACGATGCCATTACGATTCCGCAGTTTTTGACAAACAGATTCAAGGAACAAAATCCCGTATTGCAGGCAGTTTGCGCATTTATTTTTATTATCGTTTACTGCATTTATTCCGCATCAAGTATTTATGCCTGCGGATCACTTTTTAACAATATATTCGGATGGAATCCTCTTTATTCCATGATAGGTGCGACTGTTATTATTCTTTTATATACATTCCTCGGAGGTTTCAATGCGGTATGCTGGACAGACTTTTTCCAGGGAATGCTTATGCTTCTGGCTTTGATGACAGCTCCGATTGCAGCGCTCATCGTCATGAACAAGCCGGGATTTACACCCGTTGCCGAGGTTGTTACACCCGATCATTATTACAATATTTTATCAAGCGGCAAGTTTGATTACAGCAGTATCAAGGATATTTTAAGCGGTCTCGGATGGGGCCTCGGATACATGGGAATGCCTCATATTCTCGTAAGATTCATGTCGGTCAAGTCAGATAAGGATATGAGAAAATCTCAGATTGTCGGATGCTTTTGGACAACAATCATTCTTGTTATGGCTTCCGTAGTCGCACTCGTTGCACATCAGTATCTTGGCTCAAGCCTTGGCGCCGATGACAGAAGTTTTGTATTTATTACAATGGTACGTGCTTTGTTCCCCGCACTTATTGCCGGTATCCTTCTTTCGGCGATTCTTGCAGCTTCGATGTCAACCGCAGACTCACAGCTTCTTGCATCTTCATCCGCATTTGCATCGGATTTATATAAGCCCGTTTTCCGTAAAAATGCCGGAGACAAAGAGATGATGATTGTCGGAAGAGGAGTTGTTGCTTTGATTTCCATAGTGGCACTTATCATCGCAATCAATCCGAACTGCAAGGGAATCATGGCTTTGGTTGAATGTGCTTGGGCAGGCTTCGGTTCGGCTTTCGGACCTGCAATCGTTCTTGCACTTTACTGGAAAAGATTTACATATAAAGGAGCCATCGCAGGTATTATAGGCGGTTTCGTCATGGATGCATTCTGGTATTGCTGTCTTTCCGGCTCAGTAGAAAAACTTACGATAATTAACACGGGAATTTACGAAATTATTCCCGGATTCTTATTCAGTCTTTTGGTGGCAGTAATAGTTTCTCTTATCGACAAAGAGCCTTCAAGAGAGGTCAGAGATTTGTTTGATGAAGTAAAAAGAATGAGAGAATAATCGGTTATACACAGTTTAAACGGGGGTTATATGCAAAAGAGCGAATTGGTTGAAAAACTAAAAAACGGCTCTCTTGACAATATTCTTGCAGATATTTACTCTGACGAAAACAAACTTGATTATCAAAACGCGAGATATATTGCCGCGAGCGAAAAATTCGAGCAGTTATACGGTGGCGGAGACATAAGCATTTTTTCCGCGCCCGGAAGAGTGGAGATTATCGGCAACCATACCGACCATCAGCATGGAAGGGTTATTGCGGCATCCGTTAATGCCGATGCCATTGCCGTTGTCAAAAAATCCGACGACGCTCTGGTTAAGATTGTTTCGGGAGACAATCCCGAGATTAAGATAGACATTAATGCTTTGGATATCAGCGAGGAAGAAGAGAAAAGTACATCCGCGCTGATTAAAGGAATGCTTAACGGCTTAAAGGGCATGGGATACGCGCTCGGAGGTTTTTGTGCTTATATCACATCGGATATTCCCATAGGATCGGCATTTGCTTCCTCGGCTGCGTTTGAGACGCTTATAGGCAACATTGTATCAGGTCTTTTCAACAGCATGAAAATCAGCGCAAAAGAGATAGCGCAGATAGGTCAGTATTCCGAGAATATTTATTTCGGAAAACCTTCGGGACTTATGGACCAGATGACGTGCTCTGTCGGAGGATTTGTTTTTATTGATTTTTCCAATCCCGCAGAACCCAAGATTGAAAAGATAGAATCCGATCTGCCGGATTACAGCATATGCGTGACGGATACGAAGAATGTCAGCGGAGATTTAAACTCCGAATATCTGATGATTGTATCCGAGATGAAGAGCATCGCCACGGAACTCGGAAAAGAGTTTTTAAACGATGTGGATAAAGATGAGTTTGAAAAAAACATAGCTGTTTTGAGAAACAAATGTTCCGATCGCGCCATACTTCGCGCGATGCATTTCTTCTCGGAAAACGAGCGTGTTTTGAAAGTATCCAAAGCCTTGAAAAAAGAGGATTTGGAGAAATTTATAAAGCTTGAAAAAGAGTCGGGAAATTCTTCTTTTATGTATCTGCAAAACGTATGCTCGCCCACGGAATACTTAAAGCAGGATTTATCCCTGGCTTTGGCGATAAGCGAGCAGGTTCTTACCAAAGAAGAAGCGTGCAGAATCCACTCACAGGGATTCTCCGGTGTAATGGAAGCTTTTGTTAAAAATGAAAATGTGGATAAGTACAAAGCACGTATGGAAGAGGCTTTTCCCGATTGCATTTTCAGCGTAATGAAAGTCAGAAAATACGGCGGTATTCAGGTCGTCTGATTGAGGAGATTCCATGACAAAATTCCGTAAGAGACTTTTTGAAATTGTACAGATAGGAGCGGCTAAAGATTTCTTAAGCCGTTCTTTTGATGTGATTATTTCCGCGATGATTATTATCAATATCGTGGTATCTTTTTTGAGCACTTTCAATCAGCTTGGAACTCTTTCCGTTCTTTTTAAGAGAATTGAATTTGCCACTGTTGTTTTTTTCACCGTGGAATATATTGCAAGACTTATAACAGCTGATTTTCTTTATCCAAAGAAAACAAAAATCATGGCAGTCGTTGCTTTTGTTTTTTCATTTTACGGAATTGTGGATTTCTTAAGCTGCTTTCCTTTTTACCTTCCCTTCTTCACTCCGACGGGACTTGCGGTACTAAGACTTTTCAGGGTATTCAGAATATTCAGACTCTTTAAGATAAACGCACAGTTCGATGCGTTCAATGTCATAGTAAATGTTTTAAACGAGAAGAAGATGCAGCTTCTTTCTTCTGTTGTTTTGATACTCATGCTTATGCTCTCCGCATCCATGCTTATGTACGGCGTGGAGCATGATGCACAGCCTGAAGTTTTCGAGAATGCGCTTTCCGGATTCTGGTGGTCTATGGCAACGGTGTTTACGATAGGTTACGGTGATATTTATCCGATAACTTTTGTCGGGAAACTTTTGGCACTTATAATATCGTTCCTCGGAGTCGGTATCGTGGCAATCCCCACGGGTATCATATCTGCAGGATTCGTTGAACAGTTTTCAAAGATGGATATGTACAAGGGACACGGAGAAGGACATCAGCTTGAATTCATCACGGGTGTTTTGAGTGAATCGCATAAATGGGTAGACAAAGCAATCAAGGATATAGTGGTTCCTCCTCAGTCTCTCATTGTCATGGTCATAAGAGACGGTCAGAATATTGCTGCTGTCGGAAATACGGTATTAAAAGCGAACGATACCGTTGTTATTGCTGCGAAAAACTACAGGGATGAAGATATTCATCTTAATGAGATTCCCATGCTTGAAGGCGATAAATGGCTCGGTGAGCAAATAAACGAATTGAATCTTTCTCCCGATGAGAAAATCGTAATGATTCGAAGAGGTCAGAAAATCATTGTCCCGAGCGGAAATACCGTCATTAAAAAAGGCGATGCTTTGGTCATGTATCACATGGAGTAGAAATTCTTTTGTTTTTCCCCTAATTAACAAACAAATATGGTGTCATTCGTTGTAAAAAAACACTATATATGGTAAAATATATCCTGTATATGTGTAACTGAGGACCTTTTTTTGGTTAACACGGAATGAGAAAACGGAGACATTATGAAAAAAGTTGAAAATTATTATGCCAAATTTGACAGAAAAGAGAATTTAAGCTTTGACAGCAAGGTAGTGCACGGAGCTTTAGGCTGCGATCCCATCAGCGGATCCGTAAGCTTCCCCATCTTTCAGACGGCAACTTTCAGACATAGAGATTTTGAAGTATCCACCGGATATGATTATTCAAGATTGCAAAATCCGACAAGACAGGAACTTGAAAGAACCATGGCAATCCTTGAGGAAGGTGTTGAGGCTTTCGCATTTACTTCGGGACAGGCAGCAAGCATGTCTGTATTTGATTACCTGAAGCGCGGAGATCACTGTATTCTCTGCGACGATCTTTACGGCGGTACTCACAGAATCGTAGAGGATATATTCAAAGAAAACGGAATAGAGATAACATATGTTGACATGTTCGAGTCGGAGAATGTAAAAAAAGAGATTCGTCCGAACACCAAAATGCTTTTCTTGGAGACTCCCACCAATCCCATGATGAAGGTCGGAGATATCAGAGAGATAGCAAAGATAGCTCACGAAGCGGGAGCGCTTTTTGTAGTCGACAACACATTTATGACTCCATATTTCCAGAAGCCTCTGACTCTCGGAGCAGACATAGTCGTTCACAGCGGAACAAAATATCTTTGCGGACACAATGATGTTATTGCCGGTATCGTGGTTATCAAAGACGAAGCACTCACACATCATTTCCAGATTCAGTTAAAGAGTCTCGGATCGGGCCTCGGACCCATGGACAGCTGGTTAATATTAAGAGGTTTAAAGACACTTTCTCTTCGTATGAAGAAGCATAACGAGAACTCTCAGATTGTGGCTGCATGGCTCAGAAACCATCCCAAGGTTAAGAAGGTTTATTATGTCGGATTTGAAGATCATCCCGGATACGAGATGAATTTAAAACAGGCATCCGGATTCGGCGGTATGATTTCGTTTGAACTTGACTCTCAGGAAAGCGCAAGAAAACTTCTTTCAAATGTTAAAATGGTTATTTTTGCAGAGAGCCTCGGCGGTACTGAATCGCTTGTAACATATCCGATTACCCAGACACATGAAGATGTTCCCGATGATATAAGAAGAGCGCTCGGAATCAACGAAGCCTTCATCAGAATATCCGTCGGAATCGAAGATCCTCAGGATATAATCAATGACCTTGAACAGGCTTTGAATTCATAAATATTTAATTTCGAAGGTGTATTATGAAAATACCTTTTACAAAAATGCAGGCATACGGCAATGATTATGTGTATGTGAATGTGGCCGGAATGCCCGAAATAAACTGGAGTGAAGTGGCGATTCAGATTTCTGATCGCCATTTTGGCGTTGGTGGGGACGGTCTCGTGCTTGTCTGTCCTTCGGACAAAGCGGATTTCAGAATGCGTATATTCGATCCCGACGGAACCGAGGCGGAGATGTGCGGAAATGCCGTCAGAAGCGTTGCCAAATTTGTGTATTATCATAAGCTTACCGACAAAACCGAACTTACGATAGAAACTCTGGGCGGAATCAAGAATTTATTCCTTACCGTTGAAGACGGTGAAGTAATCAATATCGAGGCCGAAATAGGCAAGCCGATTTTTGAACCGAAGGCGATTCCCGTTGATTGCGACAAAGAGGAATTTTTTGACGAAACCGTTAAGGTTAATGTTAACGGAAGAATCATGAATGTCAGGATGTCATCCCTTTCCTGGGGCAATCCGCATACGGTAATCTTTATCGATGATTTGGAAAATCTTGATATCGAATCGATAGGACCGGCAATAGAAAATCATCCGCTTTTTGCCAAAAGAACCAATGTTACTTTTGCAAGAGTCATCGATAAAAACAATATTCAAATCAGAGAATGGGAGAGAGGCTGCGGAGAGACAATAGGCTGCGGCACCGGGTGTTGTACGGCACTTGTTTTTGCAAACAGACTCGGTCTTTGCGACAAAGAAGCCACGGTCATGCAGATAGGCGGACCGCTTGAAGTTATATGGGATGAGCAGGGACTTGTTCACATGAAAGGCCCAAGCCACATTGTTTTTGAAGGAGAATACGATTATGAAGATAGATAAATTGATGGAAGGTCTTCTTTACGAAGTACTTTCAGGAACGGTTGACAAAGAAATAAAATCGGTTGTGTACGATTCGAGAAAGGTAGAAAAAAACAGTGTTTTTGTATGCTTAACCGGATTTAATACCGACGGTCATGATTATATTGATTCGGCAGTGGAAAAGGGCGCATCGGCAATTATTGTTGAAAGAGATGTCAAAGTAAAAAGCGAAGGCGTTACCGTTTTGAAGGTGGTTAATTCGAGAGTGGCATTATCAAAAATTGCAGCCAACTTTTTTGACAATCCCGCAGACAAACTTGTCGTTGTCGGTGTGACCGGAACCAAAGGAAAAACGACAACCACACATATGTGCAAGAGCATTATGGAAGCATCAGGTGTCAAAGTCGGAATGATCGGAACCATCGGTGCGTATGTCGGAAGCGAATATATTGAAACCAAGAATACAACACCCGAATCATACGAGATACAGGAACTCTTTTCCAAAATGGTTAAAGCCGGTTGCAAGGTCGTTTTCATGGAGGTTTCCTCGCAGGCTGTAAAGCTTAACCGTATAGCCGGAATGCATTTCCAAATCGGTGCATTTACAAATCTTTCTCCGGATCATATCGGTGCAGGAGAGCATGCGGATTTCGAAGAATACAAAAACTGCAAGAAAGCATTCTTTAAACAGGTTGAAACGGGAGTCATCAATGTTGACGACGAATACGGTCTTGAGATGGCTGAATATCCTGCCAATTTAAGAACGATTTCCTTAAAGGACAGAGCATATCTTTATGCGGATAATATAGAAAATACATGGAAGGATGATTTGATCGGCGTTTCGTTTGACATGCACGGCGATATCGAAGGAAAAGTTACCATCGGAATTCCCGGTGTGCACAATGTCGACAATGCACTCATAGCTTCGGAGATAGCGCATCTTCTCGGGGCACCGGACAAAGCAGTTTTCGAAGGTCTTAAGAATGTTCATATCAAGGGCAGAACGCAGCTTGTAAAAGAGGCTCTTCCCAAGGGAACTTTTATTATCGATTATGCTCACAATGCCATCAGTACGGAAAGCCTGCTTAAGACTTTAAGAGCATACAACCCGAAGAAACTTACATGTCTTTTCGGAGGCGGCGGAAACAAGCCTGTTGCCAGACGTCATGACATGGGAAGCATGGCTTCCAAATATGCGGATTACATTATCCTGACCGAAGATAATCCCAGGATGGAAGAAATCGACGATATCAACAAATCGATTATCGAAGGCATCAAGGAATACGGATGCCCTTATGAAGTAATTTATGACAGAAAAGAAGCAATCGAGCATCTTTTGGATATTTCCAAACCCGGCGAGATTGTTGCTTTGATGGGCAAGGGACATGAGACTTACCAGGATGCCAAGGGTGTAAAAAGACACTTTTCGGAAGAAGAAGTTATCAAGGAATACATGAAGAAAAACTAAGCAAAAAAATATGGATAAAAAGAAAACTATTTTTATAATTGCTGCGATTGCTTTTACGATTCTGCTTTCGCTTCTGGCAATTTTCATACTTCCCAAAAAGAAATATACATTCCCTCTCGATACGGACAAACTTGACATTTTAATTGTCGGCGACAGTCTGTTTTGCAACGACAGCGGAGAAAAAAATCTTGCAGAAACACTCGCTGAAGTTACGGGATGTGAGATGCAAAACTGTTCAATCGGCGGAACATGTGCATCCAATATCAACTCAAACAAAGAGGTTGATTATTATGCCGACAAGCTCGGTTTTTACAACATCTCGAACATGATTTTAAGCGGCAACAATGCTGCCGTTTCCGATGACGTAAGAAACCTTTCCGCGACTTTTTCAGATGCATATACAAAGATTACTTTTTTGATGGGAACTGACCTTGATAAGGAAGATGTGCTTATTGTTAATTACGGTATTAACGATGCATTCCTTCGTATCCCCGCAAAATCCGATGATCCTTTTGACGAATACACTTATTCCGGAGCAATGAGACGCGGTATTAAGGGCATAAGCGAGAAGTATCCCGATTTAAAAATTGTGATCGGAGAAGTGACATTTACTTCGCTTGTTCTTTTCGGCGAGAGTGACAGTTATTACGATGAAATTACTGCTCAGTACAGAAAAGAATACAATGAGGAACTCAAAAAAATAGCTTCTGAATTTGACAATGTATATTATTTTGATTTCTCGAGTCACGTTGAAATAAATGAAGACAATTACGGACAGTATCTTATAGACGGAATTCATTTTAACGATGAAGGAAAGAAAATATATGCCGATTGCCTGGCTGATTATATCGGAGAAATACAATGACACAAAACAAAGGCGGTATTAAAACAACAGAATACTTAAATATCATCGGTACGGCATTCTTTACGGCAGTTACGTTAATTCAAAGCGTGATGGCGGTCATCTGGATTGCAAATAATCTTTTTGCCGGAGAAAACGGAAAGACGGCAGTGTTCCATTATAAAGAACTTGGCATTTTTATTGCCATGGCTGCCACGGTTTTTTGGCTTCTTCGAACCATTGCAATAAATGTGTTTGAAGGTAAAGTCAAATTCATTCACTATGCACTTGTAACGGCATACATTATGTCGATTCCGACAGTTCTTGCCGTGGTATTTAATTCGACTCTTTTTGCATTATGCATTACGCTTTTTTCGCTTCTTCTGTTTTTCTCATTGAGATATTTTTACGGAAAGCATGAGAGAAGGCTTTTCCATCTGATCGGAATATTTGCAGTACTCGCGGTATTGTCGTATTTTAACAGAGGTGCTTTCTGGTGCGGAGTTTTTGAAACCTTTGTTTTTCTCACGATTCAGTTAATCAGAAACATCGGCATAAGAAGAAAGAATATGGCTGACAAGTCATGGAGAAATACGCTTCTTCTTTTCTGTATTCTCGTGATAATCATGCTAATTCCTCAGTATTGTACTTATAACAATATCAAGCACACTCTATATTCGCAGTCTCTCGAGGAACAGCTTGCTGCCAGAGTGATTGTTCCCTATGTCGAATATGAAAAGATTGAGGTAAAAGACGAATATCTTTTGGGCGTTATAAGGAATGCGGATTACGGATTGGGACATCCGTACAGGAATTTCAAGAGAATAATTCACCGTTATGAAGAAGACAATCTCAACATGGATGAGATTTGGAAAAACCTTTACAAGAACGCATATTACAGATATAAAAATACTATAGTGAAAAGATATGCAAGGGATGTAATAAAAGGTATTCTTGCTCCCTTTGTTACAGAAAGCGATATGCATTCTTCAACGCTTGTAACCCATCATGGATATTATTATTCGCTTTTTGAAAAGAATGCTCCCGCATTTTCGAATGTATACATGAAATTCGGATTAAGGGCTTTGTTTGCAACGGCATTGATAATAACTCTTCAGGTTGCAATTGCCATTGTTAAGGATATTGTTACCGGAAGGTTTAAACTCAAACTTGAAGAGGGAAGACACAAAATAATAGAAGCCGTAGTACTTATACTCTGCTTCGGACTTTCCTGGACACTTGTACAGACTCTTTTCTCTCTTGAGGGATCGTCGTTTCTTACAAGTATCGGAGCAGTGGAAACTTGGATACTCACGGCTTCGCTTATCTGGTTTAAGAATTATAAAAAGGTTGATTAAAATCTGTTCTTTAATACTGTGACTAAACGGTCCGCGATTAATTCGCGGGCTTTTTTATTTGGAGTGATTCCGTCATCTTCAAGATATGCATTTGCATTGTCTTCATGAATAAGCACTCCGCTGTAAAGATCCACATATGAAACACCGTAGTAATTGGTAATCATTCTTGCGGCATTGAATGTGTTTTCGATGGTACCGTTACCGGTATCGGCCATCGCACAGGAAACTTTGTTGCCGTCACTGTCGGTAGCGTAGCAAAACGCGGGTGATACATAAACGAACTGAGTGTTCTTATTGGCTTCATTTATGATATAAACCGATGTGTATAATGAACCGAGAAGTGTTGCACAGTTTTCGGTCTGAGCATCCTCACCGATGTAGTTAATCGGAAGATGGCCTTCAATATAATCATGTCCGTCATAGCAAAACATAACAACATCGATATTTGCGAAGTCAACACCTTGCAATATGTCGATAACTTCTTGGTATCTTTCCAGATCGTGAGTCGAAGGATCAAGATAAACCAAAGCTTCGTTTTGTTTGTCAAAATTATGCCAGTTTGTACTTAAGCAGAGCCAGAAAAGTGTGAAATAATCTTCAGGACATTCGCTCGGGGACAACTCAGTTTCATTAAAACTGTTAAGATATGTTCCGGGAAGAGTGCAATCGTAAATGTTTACGTTTTCCAATTCTTTTCCGAAGTAATCAAGAATTCCACTATTATCATCCCTGCCTGCGTAAAAAGAATCGTTTCCGAATACAAGGATGTCGGTAACACCGTCAAAACCGTCGGGATTCATTTTTGATGCCGGCATTAAAATTATATTGTCTTTTGTGTCCAGCTTAATCTTTTCGTAATCTTCGGGAGTCATTATATATTCTTTGCCCTGATTCCAAACAAAGACTCTCAGAACAACGACTATTGCGCAAATTATAAGTACAAGAGGAAGAGACCATGCTATGATACGCGGATAGTTTGGTACTCTTTTTTTCTTTTTATTGTATTTTTTTGCATTTATATTTCTGCTTGATTTCTTATTTCCCATATCGTTCTCCATTATAAAACTCGCCTTAACGGATGATATGCATAATATTACATTATATTGTGGATAAATGCAAACAAAAGGCATATATATTGAAAGTGGGGACAAAAAGTGCTAAAATAGACTCTATATGTATTATATGAGGTAGATTATGAAGAAGAAAAACATATTTGATACAGATATAGAAATGGTAGATTTGGATACCATAGGCAACCTTGAAGTTTCCTATGATGAGATAAGTTCACCCAACCCTGAACTTGCCAATGATGTGCAGATGGTTATGAAAGAGACACAGGTTTTCTCGGCAGATGAAGTTGCAGCTGCCATTCAAAGAAACAATGATGTTCTTAATGACCTTGGAAATTTGGATGATACAAAGGTTATCAATTCCGATGAGTTAAGCGAAATCGGTGAAACCAAGATTATCGATACCGTAAGGGTAAACGAGATTGAGGCAGCAGAGGCAAATGAAGCGGATTATTCGGAACCGATGGAAGAAACCGCGAACAACGAATCGGATTATATAGTATCAGACGGCGATTATGAATTCGAGACCGAAGATCCCGGCGAAGAAATTTATGAGAGCGAAGACATGGCTGAAGAGACAGATAATCAGGGCGAGGAAAATTTCGAAGAATCAGACGACAATTACGAATTTGAGAACGAGGATTCTGAAAGTTACGAGAGCGAAGATGACGGTGATGAGTATGAAAATGAACCCGAAGAGGAATCCGATATCGAAGAAGAATATGAGGATTACGAATTCGAACCGGATCGCAGGGCAAAAAAACATGTAAAAACTGCAGCAGCAGTATCCAAAAAAGAAAAAGTTAAAGCGGCAAAAAACAAAGCCGCAAAAGAGGCCGCATCAAAAGAATCAAGAGCGCATAAAGCAAAAGCTGAGAAGGCGCAGAAAGAAAAATTGCATGATGCAGCGAAACATAATCCTGCAGTCAAAGATAAAAAGATTTCTAAACAGGATTCCGAAATTGATATCCCTGTTCAGAAATTGAAACATAAAAAGAATCATGATACGAATGTTGATATTTCTGCAGCAGCAGTAGCCGAAGGCATAAACGAAGCAATCACGGATGCCGTTGATGACGGCGAAATGAATATTCGCGAGAATAATCAGAATTTTGACAACAGAGATTTTGCAAAAAAGAAGAAAAAGAAAAACGATTACTCGCTTGGAATGGTTGAGTATGCAGGAATTGCCATAGGCATTCTGCTTATTATCTTACTTATTGTTCTCGGTGCAAAACTTGTATCCAATAAGGTAAAGAAAGATAATTTGCAGCAGTTTGCATCAATCGGTGCATTGTATTCCGGAATAGACAGTATAGGTAACGAAGGAATAACTGCGATTGCCGAGCAAAAACAGATATCAAGCATTACTCCTCAGGATGATAATACTGAAGAAGTAAAAGAAGAGGAGGAAGAAAAGGAAGAAGAGGAAGAAGAAGAGGAAAAGGATGTGGCTCCGGTTTCCGTTAATTTCTCTTCGATAGAAAAAGATTTAAAGATTAAATTCATAGATAAAGCCACGGGAAAACTGGTCACCGGAATACGATTTGAAGTTAAAGCAAAAGGACCGAAAGGTGATGTCTTTGACTGGGTCGATACGGATTTGGACGGTGTCATTTATATAGATAAACTCGAACCCGGAACTTACGAAGTTACAGTTGTTTCCGTAGATCCATATGAATTCCCGGAAACTGCGACCAAGGTTAAGGTTCAGGATACTGTTGTATATCAGGTTATCAATGTTATTGATGAAGCTGTTGACATGAGCCAGGTTAATCTTGCACAGGAAGATAATCAGGTTAAGGATGTCGATCAGGGTACGGTACTTCAGGATACCGTTAAACTTGTGGAATCATCGGCTACACCTGTAAACGGCAAAGACGGATTTGTAAAAGTCAACAAAGCAGATATTAAAGATCCCAAAACTTTTGCTTCGGCTTATGAATGGGGCGGATTCAGAAGAGTTGATGATGTTACTATAGAAAAAGGTCAAACGGTGGCTGGCGTTACATCAATTCCCGAAGGATGTACTCTTTCATGGAGTGACGGGGGTGGCGTTGCCCAGGGAAATGCCAACGGAACCATCACAGCACTTGCAGCGGGAACCTGTACTCTTACTGCTGCAATTAAGAATGCAGACGAAAGTGTTAACGAACAAAAAACATTTAATATTACCGTAACAGAACCTCAGGTTCAGGAAGTTAAAGTTACGGCATTAACCATCACAGGAAGCAATGAGGTTAAGATTGGCGCAAGTATTGACCTTACGGCGGGAATAGAACCTGGAGATGCAACCAATAAAGAAATTAAATGGACCAGCTCAAACGATGCGGTTGCAACAGTGTCAAACGGAACAGTAACAGGTGTGGCTGAGGGAACGACTCAGATAACAATCAGTACAACGGACGGAACTGTTACTTCCCAGCCTTTCACTGTAACAGTCAAGAATGATAAGGTAAGTGTTACAGGTGTTTCGATTCAGGGCGCAAACAGTGTGATGGCAGGTCAGACCATACAGCTTACTCCTGTGTTTGATCCGAACAATGCGACCGATAAGGGTGTTACCTGGAGCAGCAATAATTCGAATGTTGCTACGGTTGATGCTGCTACCGGAGTTGTCAAAGGTGTAGCTGCAGGAACCGCAAAAATCACGGTCAAAACCAATGACGGAGCAAAAGAAGCTTCAATTGATATCACTGTTACAGCAGTACCTCAATTGGCACTCTCTGTTCTTGGCCCGGATGGCAACGCTGTTCCTGACCCTCTTACTCTTTACAAAGGTAGTACATATCAGTTAGGTATTAAGGTTGCAGGATACGTATCTGATGGTGGTTTTAAGATAGAGATAAAGAATAACAATACTATAACTGTATCTGCAAGCGGGCTTATTACAGCGACAACCTCGGGAACAGAAACAGTTACAATTACTACAAATGAAAAAGATGCATCCGGAAAGCAGATAGTAAAAACAATAAGCGTAACCGTTAAGGACGATCCTACAAAAGACACCACAAAGCCTTTAACATATTCCAAAGACGGAAAAGATTTACAATTGTATTACAAGAACGCCGAAGGTAATTATGTTGAAGCAAAATGGGCTGATTATTATAAGTATGATGAGTTCTTTATAAAAGGTAATGTGGAATACAAATACACCGGATGGCAGACGCTTGAAGGAAATGTTTATTACTTTACCGAAAACGGTGATAAGGTAACCGGAGAACAGATTATCGGAGGAACAAAATACAATTTCGCTTCCGACGGAAGTCTGGTAAAAGACAGCGGATCCAGAGGTATTGATGTATCTGCATATCAGGGTACGATAGACTGGACGGCAGTAAAGAATTCGGGTATTTCATTCGTTATCATAAGATGCGGTTTCAGAGGATATACAAAGGGCGGTCTGATTCTTGATTCCAAATATCAGTCTTATATTCAGGGTGCAACGGCAGCCGGATTAAAAGTCGGATTGTATATTTTCTCTCAGGCAACAAATGAGAGCGAAGCGATAGAAGAAGCATCACTTTGCGTTAACCTTGCTCAGGGATACAAGATTTCATATCCGATATTCATTGACAGTGAATATGCAAACGGATCACATTCGGGAAGAGCCGACGGACTTGATAAAGCCACAAGAACTGCTGTTTGCAAGGCGTTCTGTGAGACCATTAAATCCGCAGGTTACACACCCGGTGTATATGCTTCCAAATCCTGGTATTACAATAAGCTTGATGCCGGTCAGTTAAGCAATTATAAGATATGGCTTGCGCATTATTGCGGTGAGACAGATTATAAAGGCAAATATGATTTATGGCAGCATACAAGCAAAGGAAGCGTTAACGGAATAAAAGGTAATGTCGATTTGGATATAAGTTACCTTGGCTACTAAAAAGAATAAAAACACAGGCGGTTGAAGGCATAGTTTTCAACCGCTTTTTTTGTGCTTAAATTACAACGATTTTTTCAAAGGTTTGTTTGACACATACAGACCCTATCGGTTAAAATTACAGTAGGGAAATATTAAGGGGAAAAAGAATAAATTTCGGAGAGAATTACGTGATGAATCATAATATTGACGATGAAATTATCAGATCGTGTTTCGGCGACTGTCTTTTTCTTTTTTACAGCAATATAAATAATAATATCAAATCCATTCGTATGATGGATGAGGACTTGAAACTTGTCTGGGACAAGTCTTTTTCGCGTACCGGAGATTATTTCAAATCGGTTTGTGAATTGATTGAAATATATGTTCATCCCGAAGACAGGGATTTGGTTAAATACATTTTTACATTTGAAAATTATTCGCGTCTCATGCGAACCAGAAGAAATTACACTCTGTATTACAGATTCAAAAAAGATGATGAATATATTTACGAGAAACTGTATATTTCCAAGTTAAAAGACGAGGACGAATATTCGGGAGTTCTGGTTTTTGCAAGCACCGATGTGGATGAAGAGATAAAGAATCATCTAAAAGAAGCGGAAGAAAAGAAACAGTATTATTCCGTATCCTATGCACTCGGAAGAGAATATTCCTCCATCTACTATGTCGATATGGAGAGCGGAAAGGTTACTCCTTATAACTTAAGCCAAAGAATTGAAGGGCTCTTCGGAGACAAGTTTTTCAGATATGATTATGAGGAGTCAACAAGCGAGTATATTCGAAAGGCCGTAATTGACAGTGACAAGGAAATGATGAAAAAGGTATTGTCCAAAAAATTCATCCTTTCCCAGTTAAGCAGCCAGGATCATTTTACATGGATATATCAAAACAACGAAGGCTGTTATTGCGAGATGAAATGCGTCAGGGTAAGCGAAGACGGTGAACCCATGGCGGTTGTAATGGGATTTGCGGTAAAAGATGCCGAGATTCGAATAGAGATGGAAGAAAAGGCACAGACCGATTTCCAGTTGTCTCTGCTTGACGGTTTAAGCCGTGATTATGAGATGGTATGGCTTTTAAGAAGCGACAAGAGAATGCGCCTTTTCAGAGTATCCGACAATCCGGAGGTTCAAAGAGTAGCTCTTCAGTATTATGATTCGGTCAATTTCGATCTGGGATTCGCCAGCTTTATCGAAAGATATGTGGTTGAAGACGACAGGAAGAGACTCAAGGAATTTGCCCTTTACGACAATCTTATTAAAAATGTACCTCAGGAAGGAATGTATTCAACGATTTTCAGAAGAATTATTCCCGATGGATTTGTTTACATTCAGTTATGCTTCACAAGAGCTGTCGGACCGGACGGCGAAGAAAACATTGTATGTGCGGTTCGTGACGTAGATGCTCTTATCAGAGAAGAAAACGAGAGAAAAGAAAAATATAAGAACGCAATCAAAGAAAGAGACCTTGATGGCTTGACCGGCATCAGAAACAGATTCTGTTACGAGAACTATTTAAGAGCTCTTGAAAGAATGAATTTTGATTCGCTCTCAATCATTTATATCGATGCCGACTTCCTGCACGAACTAAACAATACGGAAGGCCACGATGCGGGCGATGAGCTTATAAGATGCGTTGCAAAAGAAGCTTCAAATGTCTGGGGAATAGATAATGCATTCCGAATCGGCGGAGATGAATTTGTTGCGTTTGATTATGACATGGATCGAAAGAAGATAATGAACCGTATCGATTCTTTCAGAAGAAAAATGGGAGAACACAAATACAGTGTATCCGTAGGCTTCAGCCATACGGATACAAAGGTTGATTTACAGGAATTAATTACAAATGCCGAGAAAATGATGTATGAAGAAAAGAAGAAACATCATGAAGGCATGAAACGATAATAATCGACGATTTTCTTTACTGCTTCTATTACATCGTCGGTGTCTTTTTCGGATAATGTAGGATATAAGGGGATACTGAGTATCCCTTTATATATTTCTTCCGCATTCGGACAAAGTCCTTCTTTATATCCCAAATGTCTGTAATATGGGAACAAATATGTAGGTACATAATGAACCTGGCACTGGATGTTTTCGGCGCTCATTGCGTCGAAGAATTCACGTCTGGTGCATTTTAATTTATCAAGATTAAGCCTTATTATATATAAATGTCTGCAAGTATCCGATTCGGGTATTTCTTTCTGAACGATTATTTCAGGAATTTGTGAGAAAGCATCATTGTATTTTTTCACGATTTCCTGTCTTTTTTTCTTAAACAATTCCAATTTTTCAAGCTGACTTAAAAGAAGAGCAGACTGAATATCGGTGAGTCTGTAATTGTATCCGAGAGAAATCTGCTCGTAATACCAGGGACCTTCGTGAGGTGCATCTTCCATGAGGTCTTCATCATGTGTGATTCCGTGTGTGTGCGCAAGTACGAGTTTTTTGTGGAATTCTTCATTGTTTGTTGTAATGGCACCGCCTTCGCCCGATGTGATGGTTTTTACGGGGTGAAAACTGAAGCATGTCATATCGGCAAGAGAACCGACCTTTTTGCCCTTGTAGGAAGAACCGATGGCATGGGCAGCATCCTCGATAAAGATTAGATTATATTCATCGCATATGGCGCGGATTTTTTCATTTTCCACGCACTGTCCGGTAAAGTCCACTGCGATTACGGCTTTTGTTTTATCTGTGATATGAGCTTTAATGCTTTCGGGATCGATATTGTATGTTTCGGGATTGACATCTGCGAATACGGGAGTGGCTCCGACATAAAGAACGCAGTTGGCACTTGCCGCAAATGTTAATGGTGTTGTTATTACTTCATCGCCGGGTTTTAAACCTGCCGCGATACATGCACAGTGAAGAGCCGCCGTTCCGTTTGATACAGCAACGGCATATTTGCAGCCGCAGTATGCTGCGATTTTTCTTTCGAGTTCGCTGACCTTCGGACCGCATGTCAGGTAGTCGCTTACAAGAACTTCGCTTACTGCCTTGACATCGTTTTCGTCTATGCACTGATGACCGTAAAATAATTTTGTATCTCTGACGGGTGTTCCGCCTTTTATAGCCGGTAAATTCATATATAAACTCCGTTTTTTATATTTTAAAATCAGTTTAATTAAGTCCTTAAAAACACCATAAATTATAGTTTAACCTTGTTTCTAAGTCAAATGAGACACGCATAAGTCAGTGCGGTTAAAAAGCAGTGAGAAATGATATATCATACAGGTTTCTTTATTTACCATTATTGTGGTATAATAAGTTTATCTATGTGATTGTATAAACGGAGGTAAACAAATGAAAGGTATTATACTTGCCGGAGGCTCCGGAACAAGACTCTACCCGTTAACAAAAGCAATATCCAAGCAGATAATGCCGGTTTATGACAAACCGATGATTTATTATCCGCTTTCCATTCTGATGCTTGCAGGTATCAGAGATATACTTATTATTTCCACACCAAGGGACCTGCCCATATTTGAGGATCTTCTCGGAGACGGTTCACAACTCGGACTTAATATGAATTATGCCGTTCAGGAATATCCGAGAGGCCTTGCGGATGCATTTATAATCGGTGAGAAATTCATCGGCGACGATTCGGTGGCTTTAATACTCGGCGACAATATTTTCTACGGACAGAGCTTCTCGAAAGTTCTTCGCGAAGTGGCATCAAGAAAAGACTGTGCGACCATTTTCGGTTATTATGTCAGAGATCCGAGAGAATACGGTGTGGTTGAATTCGACGAAAACGGCAAGGCCATTTCCATCGAGGAAAAACCCGAGAAACCCAAGAGCAATTATGCGGTACCCGGATTATATTTTTATGACAATGAGGTTGTAGAAATTGCCAAGAATGTTAAGCCTTCTGCAAGAGGTGAGATAGAAATCACAAGCGTTAACAACGAATATTTAAGAAGAGGCAAACTTTATGTCGAGACACTCGGCAGAGGATTTGCATGGCTTGATACGGGAAATCACGATGCGCTTTTGGATGCCGCAGACTTTGTAGCCGCATTCCAGAAGAGACAGGGATTGTATATTTCATGCATCGAAGAAATCGCGTTTAAGAGAGGATTCATCACCAAGGAACAGCTTTTGAAACTTGCCGAGCCTTTGATGAAAACAGCATACGGACAGTATCTTGTTGAAGTTGCAAACGGACTTTGATTATGAACAAAAAATTACTTTTGATATCGCTTACGGCTGCTTCGCTTTGCCTGTTGCTGATACTCTGTGTGGTTTTTTTGACCAACTCCGATTTGAACAATAAAAAGCCTTCCGATCCGCCTCCGGTTACAACTGCAGGCGATGCAAACAAGGCTAAGGAAGTCTACACGGACAGCAAATCTTTTTTGAAAGACGAAAATTTTTTGGATGCAGAACAGCCAAGCCTTGTTCCCAAAGAAGAAAATAAGAAAAAAGACGTCAAACTTATTGTAAGTTCGGTCACAAAAGATATCAGGGTGACGATAGTCGACAAGTACGGCAAAAAAGTTGAAGGCGTTCCTTTTTATGTCGATATTGAAGATGTCGGTGAATACAAAGATCTCGATATGGACGGATATTTGTACATCGCGGGAATCAAGCCCGGAAACTATGATGTGACACTGGTGGAGAATGACAATTATCAGTGCGACGAAAAGATAAACATCGAAGTTTTCGAGACGGTTCAGTACTCTGCGCTTGAAGATATCAAATATTCCATCGTGCAGGAAAAAGATATCAACGTCGAAGAGGAAGATACAAGACAGAACGAAGTATACAAAGACGATACCGAGAATACCAAGATTACCAAATCCGGCGACGGAGTGGAAGTCGGAATAGATGTCTCGGCATGGCAGAAAGACATCGATTGGGAAAAGGTTAAGGCGGCGGGTGTCGAGTTCGCAATATTGCGATGCGGATACCGCGGATCCAAGACGGGCGCGCTTGTGGAGGATTCGTATTTTTACAAGAATCTTACCGGTGCCAAAGAAGCCGGTGTAGAAGTGGGAGTGTATTTCTTCACTCAGGCAATAACCGAAACCGAGGCTGTCGAGGAAGCCAGTATGGTACTTGCGCTTGTCGGTGATACGGAACTTGAATATCCTATTTTTATCGATACGGAAAATACGAACGGAAGAGCGGACGATATCGACAAGAACACAAGAACCGCAGTATGCGATGCTTTTTGCAAAACCATTGAAAAGGCAGGAAAAAAAGCCGGTATTTATGCATCCAGAAGCTGGTTTAACAATAAATTAAACGATGACAAACTTTCCGATCATTACAGATGGGTGGCGGAATATGCATCAACCACGGCTTACAAAAAAAGATATGAGATGTGGCAGTATACATCGAGCGGAAGCATAGACGGAATTAAAGGAAGAGTTGATCTTGATATCAGCTACCTTGACAAATAAAACATTCAGGAGAAAAAAGATGGGAAAATTCAGTGTTGAAACATGTGAAATCGAAGGACTTAAAGTAATCACTCCGACAGCATTCGGAGACAAAAGAGGTTATTTCATGGAGTCCTATCAGGCTAATGATTTTAAGGAAATGGGTATTGATACCGTATTTGTTCAGGACAATCAGTCCTCATCGACAAAGGGTGTTTTAAGAGGCATGCATTTCCAGAAAAACTTCCCTCAGGACAAACTTGTAAGAGTTATTTCCGGAGAAGTTTTCGATGCTGTTGTAGATCTTAGAAAAGATTCACCCACATACGGCAAATCATTCGGTGTAATTCTTTCTGCCGAGAACAGAAAACAGTTATTCATTCCCAAGGGATTCGCACACGGATTTGTTGTGCTTTCGGATTATGCAGAGTTCTTCTACAAAGTCAGCGATTTTTATCATCCCAATGATGAAGGCGGACTTTTATGGAACGATCCCGAAGTCGGAATTGACTGGCCCATCAAAGATGAGTCCGAACTTAACATTATCGAAAGAGATCAAAACTGGCCCAAGCTCAGTGAATTAAAATAATATACAACATGTCCCGTTCGTTAAAAAAAGCAGTGCAGGATGCGCTGCTTCTTCCGAGAAAAAAACAATATGAAAAAGATTTTAACCGTCTTTTGAAGGAGCATCAAAAAAGATGTGAAGATCTGCGCGCTTACGTTACATCCGACGAGATTGTCAAAGAAACAGGAAGTGTCGTAAGAAGACTTGAAATCGGCGAATTATCAAAGAATCTGAATAATCATGTAAAATATGAGTATTCAAAATTCTTTCTTGTTTTTGATGCCTCTTTGGGCATATTGAGAGAAGAAAGCGAAAGAACGGTATATGAATATTTAAAGAATAATCCCCTCGCCTTAATGCTTTACGGCGATGAGGATTATTTTGCTGTTTCTAAAGATTTTAACGATAATGATTCAATTAAAGCAGGCAGGGCGATTCGTTTCTTTAAACCCTGTTTTTCTCCCGATACACTTTCATCCTTTGATTATATCAATGCTTTTGCGGTAAACGGGGAAGTGTTAAACAATGTATTGGAAGAATTTGAAGACGAGTATTTAAAGCTTGATAAAGAGAGTCTTTTATATTCTTTGACAATTGACATCTGTGCGAAACTTACAAGAGAGAAAAAAGAAAAATCAATTCAGCACATATCTTCGGTTTTCGTTTCATTCCCGATTGAAATTGAAAGCGTTTCAAAGGTTAATGATTTAAATGAAAGCGGTGAAATGTTATACACTGAATTCAAAAAAATACCGCCGCTTTTTTCGGATGAAAAATATAAAAACATAAGACGAAAAGCAATTGAAAAACTTGATCTTATTCCTTCAAACAATAATCCGAGTGTGTCTTTGATCATTCCATCAAAAGACAATCCGGACATGCTCATCTCCTGCATCGACAAACTGAATTTATCCGGTGAAAAAAATGTCGAATTGATTGTTGTCGATAACGGATCGAATAAAGAGAACAAAGAAAGAATCGAGGAGTATTTAAATAATCTCGATTTTGAAAATAAATACATCCATGATGTTTATGAATTCAATTATTCGAAGATGAACAATATCGCCGCAAAGGAAGCCAAAAGCGAAGTATTAATTCTTCTTAACGATGATATCGAGGCTTCGGGAAATGAATGGATTCAAAAAATCGCAGGCATGGCTACCGCAAAAAGGGCAGGATGCGTGGGATGTAAATTAGTATATCCCGACGGAAAGATTCAGCATGTCGGAATAGCGGGCGGAGTGGACGGACCCGCACACAAATTCATGGGAGAAGAAGACGAAGATAAAGTCGGATTCGGCGACAATACCATGAACAAAAACGTGCTTGCGGTAACCGGTGCATGTCTTGCGGTAAGAAAAGAATTGTACGAAGAAGCAGGCGGACTTTTTGAAGATCTTAAAGTCGGATATAACGATGTGGATCTTTGCATGACTCTTTTTGAAAAAGGATACAGAAACATTCTTTTAAACGATATCAAACTTGTGCATCACGAATCCGTAAGCAGAGGAAGGGATGCAAAAAACAGAATTAAATCCGAACGTCTTTACAACGAAAAAGAGATACTCAAAGAAAGACATAAATCCCTTATGACAATCGATCCTTATGAGGGAGGATGCTCTGATTTTAAACTTGATTTTGAAAAAGAATATGAAGATAAAACAATAAATGCCAAGGGCAAATTCGAATCCAGAAAATCCAATGACGATGAGGGCTGGGTTTATTCGTCTTTCGAAGAACTGAAAGTATATAAAGAAGAGAAGAAAAAAATACTTCTCGCCAGGGGATTTGCTTTGGTACCCGGCATTGACAACATGCGATTTGATTTTGATTTGATTCTTGAAAAAGATGATAAGCAATTTGTGATTCCGATAAAGAGAAATTTGCGACTGGATCTTGCGGGAAGGTTTAACGGAAGCAGAAATACAGACCTTTGCGGAATGAATATAAGGGCAGAGGCAGACGAACTTGAGAGCGGAACTTACCTTGTAAAAATATATGCAAAGGATCACGGCAACGTAAGAGAAATAATTACAGATACGACACAAAGAATCAGTATTTGATCATACAAAAAGACAGGATAAAAATGGGAAACAGCGAAATCGAAAAATTAAAAGAAGAACTCGAAAAAGAAAAATTGAAAAACATGGAACTCTCTTCAAGGATTACTGAACTTGAGGACGAAAAAGAGGAGATTGAAGACAGCCTTTCAAGAATCAGAAACAGCAAGGCTTATAAACTTTCCAAACCTTTAAGAAAGGTTCGTTCCCAGGTAAAAAGAGTTACGCAGTACGGGTCGGTATCGGCGGTTAAAGAAAAGATTAAGAGCCGTAACCTTTTGAAAAAAAGATACAAAGAACTCGGAACGGATTCTTTTCCCGATTTGATGAGAAGAAGCGAGGAAAAACAAAAAGAATACGAAAAGAAAATCGTTATTTCCATACTGGTTCCTCTTTACAATACGCCGGAGAATTTCTTAAAAGAAATGATTGAATCCGTCACATGGCAGACATATCCGTATTGGGAACTTTGCCTTGCGGACGGTTCGGACGAAGAACATTCCTATGTGGGTGAAATATGTCAAAAATATGCCGCCGATGAGAGAATTAAATATGAGAAACTTGCTAAAAACGAAGGCATTTCAGGCAATACAAACGAGTGTCTTAAGATGGCAACGGGAGATTATATCGGACTCTTCGATCATGATGATATTCTTCATCCGAGTGCGCTTTTTAAATACAGAGAAGCAATCGACGAAGGCGCGGATTACATTTACTGCGACGAAGCGACATTTCAAAACGGCGACATTAACAATATGATTACGGTTCATTTTAAACCGGATTATGCGATAGACAATCTTCGCGCAAACAATTACATCTGTCATTTTTCGGTTTTCAAAAGAAGCCTTTTAAATAATACCGAACTTTTCAGAACAGAGTATGACGGAAGTCAGGATCACGATATGATTCTGCGTCTTACGAACCTTGCAAAAAAAGTTGTTCACGTCCAGGGGATTTACTATTATTGGAGAGCCCATGCCGGAAGTGTTGCAAGCGATATAAATGCAAAGACATATGCGATAGATGCAGCCAAGAGAGCGGTATCGGATCATTTGATCAATTGCGGAATATACAATACAAGCATTACTTCTTCGAGAGCTTTTGAAACCATTTTCAGATTGAAATACCAGGTGGTCGGCGAGCCTCTTGTATCCGTCATTATAAGCGACGATACTTCGGAATGCGTTGAAGCTTTAGACAGTTACAATACTTATTCAAATATTGAAATTATAAAAGAATCCGATTTTTCGGATGAACTTTCGGGACTTAACTTTTTCAAAAAGTTAAATTATCTTGCGGCAAAAGCCAACGGAGAGTACCTTTTCTTCCTTGACGGAAATGTAATAGTTTCGTCTGCGGATATTGTGAAGGAACTGCTTTCGGTGGCACAAAGAAAAGATGTCGGAGCAGTCGGCGGCAAGATAATAAATTCCGCCGGAAAGATAGAGCATGCCTCGGTGGTAATCGGTATCGGAAAAGACAGGGCAGCTGGACTTGTTCATCACGGATTCGACAAAAAATACATCGGATATATGGGAAGACTCTGCTACATTCAGGACGTATCCGCTCTGGTACATGACATGCTCATGATCAAAAAGAGCGATTTTGAATTATGCGGCGGATTTGTCGAAGATTATAAAATTGCCTTTTCGGATGTCGCATTGTGTCTTGATCTGCGAAGAATGGGACGCTTGAATGTTTTCGATCCGTATGCGGAAGGCATCAGCGACAAAGCACAGATTCTCATGGGAAGCGCCGACGAAGAATATGCCGATGACTTAAAGAGATTCAAGAAAATATACGAGAAAGAAATATCGAATACAGACCCGTACTACAATAAAAATCTTACCAAAGATTCTCTTGATTATTCGGTTTGTCAGAAAGCAGGAAAATGATAAATTTTATTTTTGTTTTACTTATATATTTAAGCTTCGCAATACTGATTTTCGCATTGAAGATTAACAAAAATTTAACCGGAAAAAAGAAGGTTTTGACTATTGTCATACCGACAGCGGCTTTCTTTTTGCAATTGATAATCGAATGGATTATATACATGATTCTGTTTGTATTCGGCGACAGCAAAAGTACTTACATTTCAGGGTCGATGATTATCAATGCAATTGAATTGTTTATTCCGTTTTTAACCGTATTTGTAATTGGAAGCATAAACGGCTGTACGAAAAAAATCGGCATCATATCTTTGATTGTGCTTATATTTGCGGTTCTTTCTTTTATCATGAAATACATTTATTCGGATGCTTTATTCAAAACGCTTGAAGACATAAACGGTTTATTGCTTGAAGATCCCGAGTCGTTGTCTTATATGGATTCATTAACAAACGAAAACGAACTTGAAGGATTCCAAAGAATTATTCTTGTTTTGAATGCGCTTCCCGCGTTATTGCTTGAAATATATCTGACGGTGACTGCCAAGAGCAGAAATAATAATTTGCGTAAATGACAAAAATAAAACCGGTATTTTGTCAGGATGCCGGTTTTTGAAAAAACAATCCGGCATATAATATTATTTGAAAGTATGCAAAAATCCGGAGGTAATAAAAGTGTTTGCCTGTAAGAATTGCGGCGGAAACATAATATACGATATCAAATCGAAAAAACTCGTCTGCAAAATATGTAATTCCTCGTTTGCTCCCGAAAGCATAACCAAAGAAAACGACAGTGTTGATTACGATTATTTCGAGACAACGATTTTTACATGTCCGCAGTGCGGTGCCAAGATTATGTGTGAAGAAAACGAAGCATCGAGCTTTTGCACATATTGTTCTTCTTCCACTGTTTTAACTTCGAGAATTTCCAAAGAAAAGAAACCTGATTATATTATTCCTTTTGAAAAAACAAAAGAAGAATGTATCGCATCATTTAAGAAGATTACAAAAAAAGCCATCCTTGCTCCTAACGAGTTAAAGGATGAAAAAATACTCGATAAATTCAAAGCCATATATGTTCCTTATTGGTATTACGATGTTTCGCAGGACAATCATTTCTCGGTAAGCGCCGCAGAGATGTACAATAACGGAGCCTCTGCATTTACGGCTTATGTAAATGTTACCGGAGATATCAACGGAGAATTTGAAGGCTTAAGCAGAGATGCTTCCTATAATTTTTCGGATGATCTGGGAGAGCGAATCGCTCCGTTTTTTTCAAGCGAAAAGAAGAAATTTTATCCTTCGTATTTAAGCGGATTTTACGCCGACGTTTCCGATGTTCCGAGTAACGTTTACGAACATGAAGCGGTGGAACTTGCCAATGATGTTGCAAGAGAAGTGGTGACCGGGGAAGCAAAGGCTGAAAACGATAAACTTAAAATCTATCTTTCAAACGATGAAGCCACCAAACAGTTTGGCACCACGGTCACGGCAAAAAAAGCGCTTTACCCTATCTGGTTTATGTCTTTTAAACAAAAGAAAAAGATTGCATACATGACTGTTAACGGTCAGACCGGAAGAGCGGCAAGCGACTTCCCGGTATCGATACCGAAGTTTTTGCTGGCAACAATTATTCTTACGCTGCTTCTGTTTTTGCCGGCCCTTGGCGGTATGTTTTTGTTTTATGAAACCGCGCCTTACATGTTTCTTGATGTAACACTTCTTCTTTCGATTGCCGCATATATTATTTATTACGTGCAGATGAAGATCATGCAGATAAAGGATGCCGATTCAGAAGATGCCGGCAAATTCTATAAAAAATACGGAGTGGTATACATTAAGAACAAAGACAAAAATGAGGTCTTCAAAAAAATGCTCAAAGACAGCCTTTGGGATATTATAATCGGAGCAGTGTATGTACTGATTGTAATAAGTTTTATGTGGGATACATTATCCATCCTTTCGCTGACGGGTGTAATTGATGTGATGTTTAAGATCATTCTTTCTTTTGGTAATCTTGTACTGGCTGTAGTAGGTTTCATAAGAGGAGGAAGACTTAAAAACAGCTCGAAATATTACGGAATACTCGTCGGAATGATAAGTCTTGTAATTGTACTGGCGGGTCAGTTTATAGCACCGCAGAATAAATATTTATGCATTGCGTGCGGCATGGCGCTGACACTCGGGTGTTTCTTTACCATAATGGATCTGATTAAATACCACAACGAATTATCCATGAGACAGCCGCCGCATTTAAGAAGAAGAGGAGGTGACGAAATTGCCGATACTTATAATATGTAGTTTGTTTATCGCGTTTTTCATCGCATTCATTCTTTGTTTTTTTATAGCAAAAATAACTTCAACTCCTGCAAAGATAAAGGCTGAACAGGGAGAATTCGAATTAAGCGGAATAAAATACAACTGCGTTGCCAAAAATATTAAAGTGGTAAGCAAAGCAGCAATGATGTACCAAAAGCCATACGATCAGAATTAAGAAAATGACCTTCAAAAGTTGTAAAAACAGCTGCGAAGGTCTTTTTTTACGGCAAAAAAGAAAAAATATCAAAAGTGTATTGACAAGTGTTATACACTGTTATATAGTGTTTACTGTTATAAGGTGTTTATCACACAGTATAACAGTTGGTTTGTTGGTAGGTAAGACGGTGGAAAATATGAAGATAATAATTAACAACTCTTCTATGGTACCCATATATGTGCAGATTATTCAGCAGATTAAAGCTCAGATTGCTGACTGCTCATTAAAAGATAACGAAGCGCTTCCTTCGGTCAGAGCCTTGTCAAAAGATTTGAACATAAGCGCGTTAACCGTAAAAAAAGCATACGATGAACTCGAAGCGGACGGCTTTGTAACAACCGTTCACGGAAAAGGAACATACGTCAACGGCAACAATTCGGAATTCATCAAGGAGAACAGACTTAAAGAAGTCGAAGATGAAATCAGAACGGCGATAGAGAAGGCAGACAATTATGCAATTCCCAGAGAACAGGTCAGGGAGATGTTTGAGATGCTTATCGAGGATTAAGCCGGAGGAACCGATATGATAAAGATTGATGGATTAAAAAAAGAATACAGTGATTTCAAACTTGATATATCAGTCGAATTTGAAAACGGAACGATTAACGGAATCGTCGGTACGAACGGCGCAGGCAAGAGTACCTTGTTTAAAGCCATTCTCGGTCTTATCTCATACAAAGAAGGCGTGATAACTATTAACGATAAAAACGTCAGGGATTTTAAATATGACGACAAAGAAAGAATCGGATGTGTAATGACGGATTCGTTTTTCTCTGAAACTTTCAGTATTAAAGATATTGCGGCAATAATGAAAGCCACATATAAATCTTTTAACCGGGATGCTTTTATAAAAAAATGCGAGGAACATAAACTTCCTCTTAACAAGAAAATAAGAGATTTTTCAAACGGTATGAAAGCAAAGGCCAAAGTTCTTTGTGCTCTGTCAATTGATACGGATGTTCTTATTCTCGATGAACCTACGGTCGGACTCGACATTATAGCAAGGGACGAGATTCTCTCGGAAATAAGAGATTACATGGAAGAAAACGAAAACAGAATTGTTTTAATCAGTTCGCATATTTCTTCCGACATAGAAAAGCTTTGCGATACCACGTATATGATTAACGACGGAAAGATTGTTTTTCATGATGATACGGACAGACTCCTCAGCGATTATGCGGCTCTTAAGGTTGATGAAGACAGTTTCGAAAAGTTGGATAAAAGCCATATAATGGCATACAAAAAAGAGAAGTACGGATATGAATGCCTTACAGACGAGAAGGAGTATTATTCGGAAAATTATCCCTCAATGGTAATTGAAAAAATGACCGTGGATGAAATGATGATGATAATCATCAAAGGAGAAAAAGTATGAAGGGATTGCTCGTAAAAGATTTAAGAATAGCCGCAGAACAGAAAACTCTTTTGGCACTCATGCTTTTTTGCGCATTAATATGTCTTTTTACTATGCGTGATCCGACTTTTGTAATCGGATACATGTGTCTTATATGCGCTACTCTCGGATCGACAACTTGTGCGTACGATGAGATGAATAAAGGAATGTCTTTTATTATGACACTTCCGTATTCAAGAAAAGTTTATGTTTTTGAGAAGTATCTGTTCTCGCTGATGATGGGATTAGGCGCTTGGGTTTTAAGTACGATTCTTGCAACGGCCTGTATGTTTATACTTAAAAAGCCCATTGGAGCGGAATACTTCTCTACGGTATTTATGTTTCTGTCTCCCATATTTTTAATACCCGGAGTAATGATTCCAATAATACTCAAATTCGGACATGCCAGAAGCAGAATAGCTTTATTTATAATAGTCGGAATCGTACTTGCATTAGGCGGTATCTTATCGCTGGTCGGTTCCGTAAATATCGGGATGGGAAATTACTTTTTTGATGCCGGTGAAGTATACGGAATGATAAGAGTTATTCCCGCTGGATATATTGCGGCGATAATCACAGTAATAACGATTATATTTTTCGTCGCATCCATGCTGTTAAGCCTGGCATTGATAAAGAAGAAAGAATACTGATATTGCATTTTTCAATATCTTGTATTTATATTGATAAAAAAATCACAATCTGGTATAGTATTAAAAGTTTGTGAATGAAAAAAATACAAATACAGCAATAAAAAAAGGAGAGGAAATGGCTTCATTAATTGAAATCAGGAATATGTGTAAGATATACAATCCGGGTGAAAATGAAGTAAGAGCACTCGATCATGTATCCCTGTCAATCGGAGAGAATGAATTTGTAGCCATCATCGGTCATTCGGGATCCGGTAAATCCACACTTATGAACATGCTTGGATGTCTGGATGTTCCTACCAGCGGAATATATCTTTTGCACGGCTCGGATGTATCGCTTATGACGGATGATGAACTTTCGGATATAAGAAATCAGGAAATCGGATTTATTTTTCAGGGCTTCAATCTGATATCCAACCTTACGGCGTTTGAAAATGTCGAACTTCCGCTTATATACAGAGGAGTGTCCAAAAGAGAGAGAAGCAATCTGGCAAAGGAAGCACTTCGAAAGGTCGGACTTGAAAACAGAATGGATCATAAGCCTTCGGAAATGTCCGGCGGTCAGCAGCAAAGAGTTGCCATCGCAAGAGCAATCGCTCAGGCGCCTCCCGTAATCCTGGCCGATGAACCCACCGGAAACCTGGATTCGCATTCAACCAAGGAAATAATGAACATTTTAAAGACGCTTCATTCCGAAGGCAGAACGGTAATCATCATTACACATGATAACGATATAGCCGCCAATGCCGAGAGAATAGTCCATATAGAGGATGGAAAGATTACATCGGATTCTTCCAATGACGGAAATATGAGCAGAGATGATATTGCAAGAGAAATCAGAGGAAATTCAACGATGTACGGAAACGAATCGGATGATGACGATACAGTAACACAGGAATCAAAAGATTACCCCGATTCGCAAACCATTATGGAAGCGAATGAAATAAATCTTTCGACAGAAGAAAAGAAAGATTATCCGGAATCGGAAGTTGTTGCAGAAAACATAGATTTACATTTGAATGGAGAGAATTAAGATGAGCAAGAAAGAAAAAGCACAAATTTCACTCGACAGAGAGGATCTTGATGCGCAGCTTGAAGCAGCGGCTTTAAAAAGAAAAAAAGCCAAAAGAAAGAAAGTGATTATAAGAGTAATAATTATTGCGGTTATTCTCTTTGTGGTTCTTTTAATCGGCGGAGGCATTATCGGAATTATGGCTTCAAAGAAAGTACAGGATAAAACAGTTAATGTAACCCATGCCACAGAGGAAGAAATCACTCAGGAAGTTAAGATTAACGGTACGGTTCAAAGTGCCAATATTCAGCATTTCTACTCACCTGCAGCCATTAAGGTTGAGAGCGTTGTTGAGGTCGGTACATATGTTAAGAAGGGCGATCCCATTATTAAGTTCGAGAAAGAATCCTATGAACTTGCTTTAAAGCAGGTAGAACTTAACGACAAGATTACCGAGAACAGCTACCAGAGCAGCGTGTCGGATAACAACAATTCATTAAACAAGCTTGCACAGGCGCAGGCTGATGTTGCCAAGTATCAGGCAGAAGTTGATGAGAGACAGGCAATCGTTGACAATTATGATGAAAACGGAGCCATGAACAAACTTAACAAGGATGTCCAGACTCAGATAGGCATGGAACAGGGTACAATCGAATATTGTACAGCTCAAATCGAAAATCTCTGGATAGAATATAAGATTCAGGTCGGCTATGAAAATATGAGTCAGGGTGAGGCCGAAAAAGCCGAAAAGGACTTTGAGGCAAGAGCCGATGTTAAGGAATTAAGAGACAAGATCAATTACTCAAATGATGTAATTAAAAATGTAAGCGGATTGATTTCAGACAAAACTGAAAGTCTTGCGGAAGCAAAAGCCAATCTTGCCGAATCAAAATCAAAACTCGAATCTGCAAAGGCTCAGGTTGAATCTTACAAAGCAACATCAGGAAACAGCTATGACAGAGAAAACCTTCAGCTTCAGGGGGAGTTGAATACATTAAAATCAGGCAGCGCATACGAAGAGATTTTAAAATACGAAAACGGATGCCTTGTAGCTCCTTTTGACGGTATCGTAACCAATTCATTTGTAAGCGAAGGAATGACTACATCGGTTACAGGAAGTGAAATCATCGAGTTCTCAAGTATTGATGATGTAAATGTTGCGGTTTCCATCGGCAAGAAAGACTTAAGCAAAATCAAGGAAGGCCAGAAGGTTAAAGTAACTATTCTTGATAAAGATTATGACGGCGAGATTTCAAAGATAGCCCGTATGGCTGTAGCATCTACCGGAAGTGCATCCGTATCCGCATTGATTAAGATTCTTAATCCCGATGAAGATATTTATCTCGGAATCGATGCAAAGAATGTAATTGTTACCGCACATGAAGATTCATGTCTCACTCTTCCTTCGGAATCAATCAACGTGGACAGTGAAGGATTCTTTGTATACATTGTTAACGATGCAAATGTTATAGAAAAAGTTCCCGTAACGCTCGGTATTTCTTCGGAAGACCGTACACAGGTTACGGAAGGCGTTGATGAAAACGACAAGGTAGTAACGTATGTTACATCCATTGTAAAAGAAGGTGCAGTTGTAGTTCCCGTTGATGAAGCGGATGTGAATGCAATGCTTGAAAAAATGGGTGTTGACGCAGGAGTCACAATCACTAATGATTAATACTTGAATTAAGTTAACGGAAATAATATGGGACAGTTTTTGGAATATGTAAAAATTGCATATAAAAGCATACTTTCAAACAAAGGAAGAACTTTCCTTACCATGCTCGGAATCATAATCGGTATTTCTTCGGTAATCATGATTACGGGACTTGGAAGCGGTGTAAAAAATGCTTTGGACGGATCGCTCGGAGATCTCTTCAGAGGCCAGACTTACATTTATTCCACAGGTGAAGAAAATATCACAGTGGATGACATTAATTATATTAAAAACAATGTCAAAGGCTTGAAGATGTGCACCATGGAAAACTATTACAGGGGAACCGCTCAATCCGTAAAGGGAGAGTTCACAGTAGATTATTACATGGTCAACGAAACGTATGAATACTTTGCAGTGGAAGGTATGCTGCACGGCAGATATTTTACCGAGGATGAAGTTAACAATGCTGAAAATGTAGCCGTTATAGATGAAGCGGGAGCAAAGGCATTCTTCGGAAGTACGGATGTTGTAGGTCAGTCTTTCTATGTGGATTTGTATGGAGATTTGCTGGAATACCGAATTGTCGGAGTAAGAAAAGCCAAGGAATCTCAGCTTATGAATCTGGTTAACAATTTAAACGGAGACTATAATCTGGTTAAACTTGAAACACCATACACGCATTATGAAAAAGCAACCAATGATACATGGATAATGGATAATAACAGCGATGTACTTATATCTTCTGATTCTCCGGATGTTAACGATACTTTGAAGAGAATAGTTAATATTCTTGAAAGCAGACATGATGTCAGGGGAGAGGAACAGTTTTACATCGATTCATTTGATTCGTACATGGAAAAAATAAATCAGGTAATCGGATATGTTACACTCTTTATCGGATTTGTTTCCGCAATTTCTCTTTTGGTAGGCGGTATCGGAGTTATGAATATCATGCTCGTATCCGTAACGGAGAGAACATCGGAAATCGGTATCAGAAAAGCGCTCGGTGCGAGAACAGGATCCATCATGACTCAGTTTCTTGCAGAAGCTGCAATGATAACCTTTGTGGGTGGAATTATCGGAGTTTTGCTCGGATACGGCGGTGCAGAAGCATTGTGTTTTTTGGTGAGCAAGATTGCCAAGATGTCCGTGCATATCTCAATTAATATTTTCGTGGCTTTGGGCGCCGCAATTTTCTCTGCTGCGGTAGGTTTGTTCTTCGGAATTTTCCCTGCAAAAAAAGCAGCAACATTAAGCCCGATAGAAGCGTTAAGACAGGAATAGATAATGAGCAGATTTTTGGAATATTGCAAAATAGCATTCTTTAACATCAAATCAAATAAAATCAGAGCTCTTTTAACGATGCTTGGTATCATCATAGGAATCTCGTCCGTAGTGGCAATAGTAAGCCTCGGTAACGGTTTTAAAAAATCAATCAATGATGAACTCTCAAGCCTGGCAGGCAATACCATTGAAATATATTCCATCGGTGATTTTGATTTTGATGATGAGGATCTGGAAACTTTAAAGAAAAAAGAAAAACATATCGTCGGAATTTCTCCGTCCCTTACGCTTCCCGGAGAAGCATCCTATAAAGATTTAAAGACTTATTCGATGCAGGTTAAACTCGGTAATGAGTTTTTGAATGAAGCATCAAAATACGACATGCTTTACGGCAGATATTTCACAAAAGAAGAGTGTGAATATTGCGAAAAGGTTTGTATTTTGGATAAGAGTTCCGCACGTTTAATCTTCGGAACCGAAAATGCGGTCGGAATGACCATAGATTTATATTACGGTAACAATAAAAGAGGCGGCACTTTCAGAATCATCGGTATCAGAGATGACAATTCCTCCCAGATGGCAGACTTGTTTATGGGTACAGGAGGAGTTGATGTTAAAGCTGAATGTCCGTTCACTTCTTTTATGGATGCTTTGGGACTTACAGGAGTTATAGAAGGATATCCTCAGATAGTAATTCTTATGGATGATGCCGAAAATGCGGATAATGTTTTGTCTCATTCAAAAGCTATACTTGAAGCAAGACATGACGTAAGAGGCGAAAACCAGATTATTGCATTTGACTACAACATGATCTTTCAGTCGGTTGATGCGTCGCTTACCCTTGTAACACTTCTCATTATGCTTGTGGCGGCGATATCTCTTTTTGTAGGCGGTATAGGAGTTATGAATATCATGCTTGTATCCGTTACCGAAAGAACAAGAGAAATCGGTATAAGAAAGGCACTTGGGGCAAGAACGGGATCCGTGCTTACACAGTTTCTCGTAGAAGCGGCTTCGATATCCCTTCTCGGTGGAATTATAGGTATTGTTTTGGGACTTGGCGGCGCTGAATTGGTTTGTTTCCTTGTTTCAAACTTAAGCACTTCCAAACTGGTTGCTGATTTTAATCCGTTTTTTATCCTCGGCATTGCCGTTTTCTCAATGTCGATCGGTATAGTATTCGGTATTCTGCCTGCAAGAAAGGCAGCAAAATTAAGCCCTATCGAAGCTTTGAGAAAAAGATAAATTCGGTGATAAACTTAATTGTTTTTCATATACATCCCCTTTCAAACAAAGAATCGTTTTCGATTCTTTGTTTTTTTATGATATAATAAACGCGATGTGCTTATTGCAAAATGACTATTGAAGGATTGATATGAGCAGTTTCAGAAAGGGTTTTACAGACGGAATTCCGATAGGACTCGGATACCTTGCGGTATCTTTTTCTTTTGGTATTCTCGCTGTTGCAGGCGGACTCAATGTCTGGCAGGCGACTCTTATTTCAATGACCAATTTAACAAGTGCGGGACAGTTTGCGGGACTTACAATAATGCTTTCAAGAGGAAGCATTATCGAAATGATTGTTTCCCAGTTTGTAATCAACTTAAGATATTCGCTTATGTCGATTTCCATGTCCCAGCATATAGATAAAAGCATGAATCTGCCGAGGAAACTTTTTTACGGAGAATTCCACACCGACGAAATATTCGCCGTAGGCATGGGACGTCCCGAGAAACTTAATCATAAATATTTTCTCGGCGTTATTATCGCTCCTTATATCGGATGGTCGCTTGGAACTTTTCTCGGTGCCGTATGCGGTGAGATTCTTCCGGCCATGATTACGAGTGCTCTGGGAGTGGCTTTGTACGGAATGTTTATAGCCATAATTGTTCCTCCGATGAAACACTCATACAAGATAAGCATTGTTGTGGCTATCGCAATTGCTTTGTCTCTTTGCTTTAATTTTATTCCGCTTCTCAAAAATGTATCTTCGGGATTTTCGATTATAATCTGTGCCGTTGTCGCTTCGATTTTCGGCGCCCTTGTATTTCCCGTGGATGATGAAAAAAAGGAGAGCGTGGCAGATAATGATAATACGAAGGGGGATAAGAAATGAACTGGCTTGAATTCTTAAAATACCTTTTCGTGATGGCAGGCGTAACATATTTAATAAGGGTTCTTCCGTATGTTTTCATGAGGAAGGAAGTCAAGAACAGGTTTTTTAAATCTTTTCTTTTGTATGTTCCCTACACCGTGCTTGCGGCCATGACAATCCCGGCCATACTTTTTGCGACCGGAAGCATTTACAGCGCTATAGCGGGTCTTTTAGTGGCGGTTATCGTGGCATTGTTTGAAAAAGGACTGCTTACCGTTGCGATATCTTCATGCGTTGCGGTTTTGGCAGTTGAGTTGATTCAAAAATTTATTCTGTGATAAACATACACTGATTTCTCTTTTGGAGATAATAATTTTGATAAACTAAGAGGCTTACATGTTTTTTGGAAAGTCTTTTTTGAAAAAGAAATTAATATAATATATAATATTTCTGTTATAAGAAAAATTTACAGGCATCAATAATCGGGAGATTAATAATGGAAAAAGTAGCTGATACATTAAACAGAGAAAAATTAACAAAAGCCATGAACGGCTGTATTGAGTGGATAAGAGATTTTTTTGAGAAGAACGGCAAAGGATGCAATGCGGTTCTCGGTATATCGGGAGGAAAAGATTCATCCGTTGCTGCGGCAATTCTTGTTGAAGCACTCGGAAAAGACAGAGTGATCGGCGTGCTTATGCCAAACGGTGAACAGGCCGATATCGACATGGCTTACAAACTTGTAAATCACCTCGGAATCAAACATTATGTTGTCAATATCAAGGATGCGTTTGACGGAATCGTCAATGCTTTCCCCGATGACCTTAAATTAAGCGAGCAATCCAGAATCAATTTGGGACCGAGACTCAGAATGAGCACCGTTTATGCCGTATCACAAAGCGTTAACGGTCGTGTTGCAAATACCTGCAATCTTTCCGAAGACTGGGTAGGATATTCAACAAGATACGGCGATTCGGTCGGTGATTTTTCTCCTCTTTCACATTTTACGGTTCAGGAAGTAAAAGAAATCGGAAGAATCCTCGGTCTTCCGAAAGAATTGGTGGATAAGGCACCAAGCGACGGTCTTTGCGGAAAGACGGATGAAGATAATCTCGGCTTTACCTATGCCGAACTTGACAGATATATAAGAACAGGCGAAATAGACGACGAGGAAAAGAAAAAGTTAATCGACAGAAAGCATGAGATGAACCTTTTCAAACTTGATGTAATGCCCTCGTACGTACCCAAGTGGGAGTAAAATATGAACAGCGGATATGAAAATTTAAAACAACAGATAATAGAGCTCATACATTTTTTGAGAAGCATGCTTTATCCCGAGATATTCGGCGAGATGGGATACAAGTCATCCGATTCGTTAAAATCGGAAGCAAGATTCGTACTTATCGATTCGCTAAGGACTGTTTGCGATGAAGGAAAAGATGTTGAGAAAATTGCGGATGAGATTTTCAAACAGCTTCCGAATGTCAAGGCACTTCTTGATACCGATGTTCAGGCGGCTTATGTGGGAGATCCCGCTGCACAGTCGACAAAAGAGGTTATGCTTGCTTATCCTGCATTTGAGGCAATCAGCATATTCAGAATCGCGCATGAGTTTTACAAACTCGAAGTTCCGATTCTTCCGAGAATGATGACCGAATATGCACATAAAAATACAGGCATAGATATTCACCCGGGAGCTACAATCGGAAAATTCTTTTTCATCGATCACGGAACAGGTGTGGTAATCGGAGAAACAACCACAATCGGAGAAAACGTTAAACTTTATCAGGGCGTAACGCTCGGTGCAAAGAGCTTTGCGGTCAATCCCGACGGATCTTTGGTTAAGGGAATAAAAAGGCATCCGGACATCGGAAACAATGTGGTAATATATGCAGGAGCCACCATACTCGGCGGCAATACAAGCATCGGAGACAATTGCGTTATCGGTGGAAATGTCTGGCTTACGCATTCCGTTGATGCCGGCAACACCGTGCTTGCCGCACATGAAAGAAATGAAATATTTACCAATTAGAACATCAAAAAAGAATCTCAGGTTTTGAGATTCTTTTTTGATTAATCAAAGTATTTTATCCACATGTAAATCTTTTTCCTTGGAAAGATCAACCATCTCATCACCGCATTGAACAATCGGTTTGGAAAGAGCATTCTTATTTATGAATATTATCTTTCCGGCTCTGCCGTCGCTTAGCTGAACGGTGTAATGAAGATAAGTGTTGCTTACGTTTTCAAGGAATGTGAGAATGAAGTGTGCATCGTATTTTTGAAGTCCTTCGTTCTCATAAAGTTCGATTACCCTGAAAGGACACATGGGTCCTCGGTAAATTCTTGCCGATGTCATTGCATCGTATACATCCACGATTCCGACTATCTTTGCATATGTGTCGATTCTGTCTGCGGTAAGTCCGAGAGGATATCCCGAGCCGTCGCATTTTTCGTGATGCATTAATGCCGAGTTGGCTATATGTACGTTCACACCCTGAGCTTTCAAAATATGATAGCCTTCCACGGTGTGGGTCTTTACCAGCTGATATTCATCGGTTGTGAGCTTTTCTGGCTTCTTGATAATGGAATCGGGAATTTTTAATTTTCCGAGATCATGAAGCATTCCGCAAAGTGTCAAAAGATCAATTTCTTCAGGCTTCATCTTAAGCCATCCGCCGAATACATTGCAGATAAGCGACACATTCATTGAATGGGCGAAAGTCAAATCATCGTACTGACGCATATTGTGAAGCATGTCCATCGTGCTGTACGAAGAATTCTTTGCCTGGTTTATCAGACTTTTTGTATTGTTTAAAAGCTCGTCCGTGTTGATGGGAGAGTTTAATTCGACAATATTGTTTATGCTGCTCTTGAAATCCGTAAGGGTATCGTCGAAGGTATTCTTGAAATCAGTGAAATCTTTGCTTTGCTTAATGATTTCAGAATGAGGCGGCTCTTTAAGCTCCGGAGCCGGAAGAACCTCTTCGTGCGGTACATCCTGCATTTCGTCTTCGACACGTACCGACATTATCGAATAGAATTCAAGACGCGTAATTATTTTATCCGTAAGAACCGTTCCGTTGGTAAGAATCATCTGACCGTTGTAGCTGTAGACATCTTCGGCCAGAACATATCCGGGAATAAGGTCCTTGGTTTTAATTCTTTTCATAAAGTAACCCGTTTTCCGAAAAGCAGCGCTTTTCACAAACACTTTTACATCAAAATCTTAAAGAAATTATAAGAAAAAAAGGGACAAAAGTCAAATAATACTATTGACAGAGAAGACAGGAAATAGTAAGGTAGAAATGATAAAAAAATACGTCTCTTATTCAGAGTGGTGGAGGTACATAGGACCTGCGAAGCCACGGCAACCCCATTTAGGAAGGTGCCAACCTGAGCGAGCAATCGAACAATAAGAGGACAGTGGTATAAAATGATTTTTGAATGCCGGTCCTTTTAGGAGCGGTTTTTTTATCGATATAACCGTTGTTTGATTTTATAAGGAGTTATTTATGGAAAGAAAAATCTTTACTTCCGAATCCGTTACCGAAGGTCATCCCGACAAAGTCTGCGATGCGGTATCGGATGCTATTCTTGATGCATGTATGAAAGAAGATCCCGAAAGCCGTGTGGCATGTGAGACTGCTGTATGTACGGGATTTGTACTTGTTACGGGCGAGATTACCACAAAGGCACATCTTGATTATCAAAAAATCGTCAGAGAAACAGTAAACGAAATCGGTTACAATGATGCCAAGACAGGATTTGACGGCAACACATGTGCCGTATTCGTGGCTATGGACGGACAGTCCGCAGATATTGCCATGGGCGTTGACAAGGCTTTGGAAGCCAGAAACAAAGAAATGAGCGATGAAGAAATCGAAGCTATCGGTGCCGGCGATCAGGGTATGA
>DFEM01000140.1 GCA_002369155.1 Lachnospiraceae bacterium UBA3802
TACCTGCGATACCGGGAAGTGTAAGTGTAATCGCATCGTTAAATACGGAAAGGATTACTACTATCAATACTGTGTAAAGTGCAAGTGCAAGCACACTCGCAAGACCGGGTATAAAGTAAACACCGATCATGATTACCGCTACAAGTCCGAGACCGATTGCCGCAGCCTTAATGGAAGTGGAAACAGCTTCCGAACCAAGCTGGGCACCTACGATATTGGATCTTAATTCTTCAAGTGTAAGTTTAAGTGCACCGATACGAATCTTTGATGCAAGACGATCTGCTTCGGTAATGTTTGCCATACCGGTGATAACTGCTTCACCGTTGGTGATTACAACCTGTACTCTGGGTACAGATATAAAGTTTCCGTCATAGTAAATGGCGATTGATTCACCTCTTGAATATGCTCTTTGTGTTGCTTCTGCGAACTTGGCCGTACCTGCATCGTTAAATGACAATGCAACTACGGAATCCTTTCCGCCTGTGCTCTGATTTTCCTGAGTTGCAGCCTTGGCACTCTTAACATCCGCACCGTCAAGAATGATAGAACCGTCTGCCTTAAGAGTATCGATGCTCTTTAAAAGCATGTAGGATACATTCTCTTCTTCATATGCCTTACGGTCGTAATTAACGATGTTTCCGTTGTCATCCAAAAGAGCCGCACCTGTTGTGTCGTCATATCTTACTGTAAGATTGTCGTTAACATAGTAGTATTTCTCGAATTTTTCGTTGATATATACTACCTGGCCTTCGGCGGTCATCTCGTAATAATAGTTGAGATTTCCTTCATTGTCGGTCTGAGAAATAAAATACAGCGAACCGGGTCTTCCGAGTTCTTCAAGTATGCTTGAAGCATCCGATACACCGGGGATTTCGATGGTTATACGATCGTTGTTTCCCCCCTCCTGGTAAACCTGAGCTTCGGTGGAATATGTCTCAGCTTTGTTTCTTAATTTCTCGATTGTATCGTTCATATCCTCCGCTGTTGGATTGTCTTCTCCTACAACCTGATATGTGATACTTAATCCGCCCGCAAGGTCAAGACCCTGAGATACGTTTCTATAGCTTCCCACTTTGCCTTCGCCGACACCGCATACAGCTATGTATCCGAGTCCTCCGGTAATAAGCAGTATAAGAAATAAAGCTATAATCTTTCCTGTTTTGCCTTTCATTTCAAAAACCTTTCTTTTATGTAATATTTACGGCAATCGTAATTTGTTTAATAATTTACCGCATTCTTTCGCACAATATATTATTATGCCATAAAAACCTTCGAAAGTAAATACTTCCGAAGGTTTCTCTGACTTGGCTTTTTATATGGATTTCAGGCGTTTTCTTCCTCATCGGCGCCTTCATTTTCCTCTTTCTTTTCGGGAAGAAGAATTTTCACCGACAAAATTCGGTTTCTGGCTACTTTTAGTGCCGTAAGCACGGTTTCATCCTCAAGGGTTACGCTCTCTCCTTCTTTGGGGAGTCTGTCGAGATTGTCTATCATAAGACCGCCGATGGAATCGTAATCCTCACTCTCAAACTCGGTGTCTAACGCATCGTTAATGTCATCGAGCTTTAAATTGCCCTGTACGATATATTCGTTGTCGGATACTTTTTCGATGAGTTCTTCTTCGTCGGTATCGTATTCGTCCCTGATTTCTCCGACGATTTCCTCTAGCAGATCCTCAAGTGTAATCATGCCTTCCGCATCGCCGTATTCGTTCAAAACGATGGCGATATTGTTTGAAGAAAGTCTCATCTGCGTCAAAAGATCCGAGGTGTTTTTATATTCGTATGTGTAATAAGGCTCTCTTAAATAATCTTCAATCTTAAACTTGTCGGGATTTTTGACAAAAAGAAAATCCTTTATATTGATGATTCCGATTACATGCTCCTTTGTGTCTCTGTAGACCGGAAGTCTTGTATACATGTTTTCCTTAAACACATTCAGGATTTCACGATACGTTGCATTCTCGCTTACCATCACCATGTCGATACGGGGAATCATAATATCCCTCGCCTTCGAATCCGACAAATCGAAAAGGTTGATAATCATATCCTTTTCTTTCTCTTCAATGACACCGTCTTCGTGCGAAGTATCAAGAATGGTTCTTAATTCTCCTTCGGTAATGGAAGGTGCATCATCTTTTGTGTTAATCCTTAATATCTTCATTAAGATTAATGACGTCTTGTCAAAAAGGAAAATGACGGGCGTGAAAAGAGTCAGATAAATCCTGAAAAAATAAGCATAAAAAAGCACTATTTTATCGGCCTTTATCTTCGCCCAGTTTTTGGGAATTATTTCTCCGCAAAGAAGAATTATTATCGTCAATGCACCTGTTGCAATCGATACGGCAAATGAAAAACCGCTAAGTAACGCAAGCGTTGTCGTAAGCGACGAAGCCACGATGTTTACGATATTGTTTCCGATTAAGATTCCGCTTATTAATTTTGAATAATTATCAAGTATTTTAAGTACCGCTTTGGCTCTTTTGTTTCCGTCTTCCGCAAGGCTTTTTAATCTTATTTCGTTTGCACAGTTAAACGCGGTTTCGGCGGACGAAAAAAATGCCGATAATATTAACAGTAATACTAATATTGCGATTTTAAAAATAATGTCCACGATATCCTCACAAAAATATTATGGATAATATTATATTTAAAACGCAGATTATGCACAAGTTTTATTTCTCAGGGCACCTTGTCCATCATCGCCATTGACATTTGTCCATAAAGATTTAAAATATATTTATAGGGGAATAAAATATGCTTAAAACGGTACGAAACATTATAAGACAATCGAACAAAATCGTATTTCTGACCGGTTTGGGCTCCATCGTGGAATGCGGCGGTAGGGATCTTTGGGCATCAGATATTTTCTATTCGATAGAAAAAAAATATCATATGTGCCCGGAACAGCTTCTTTCGGCAGGTGAGTTTTCATCCAGAAAAGAACGTTTTTATGAGTTCTACAAAAAAGAAGTTATTTCTTATCTCCCTCATCCCGACGAAACATACGAAATCATGAAATCCGTAGAGGAACAGGGAAACCTGGAATCGGTGATTTCGTTTAACATCTTCGGTCTTGAAAAACTTGCAGGAATCGAAAATCTCGTTGAAGTGGCAGGCAGTGTATATAACAATTACTGTCCCAAATGTTTAAAGACTTTCGACGTTGATTATCTTCTCTCAAGTCGTTCCATTCCGTATTGCGATGAATGCAAAAAAGCTTTGCGACCCAACCTAAGATTATTGGGAGAGCGTGTTGACAACGATCTCTATACTCAGGCGGCCATTCATTGCTTCAATGCCGACACCATCATAGTGCTCGGAGCGGACCTCGGCAGTTCCAAGATTCAATATGTCACCGGTCACTACAAGGGCAGTAATCTCATTCTTCTGTCCAAAGAAGAGAAATACGGAGACCGCTTTGCCGACTACACATTCTATGGCAACATAAAAGACAATATGAAAAAGCTGTTTGTGTAGATATGAAAAAAAATTTAGTGTTTTAAATATATCCAAAATAAACAAAAGGCTGTTTTGCAACAGCCTTTTTTGTTTGATTTTTTCAACGGTTATATGAAAAATTAAATAACCTGTCTTAACATATATTTGTCTTCGAAGTTTCCGATGGGAATCGGTCTGTCATATAAGAATCCCTGCATTGAATCGCAACCGAATTCATATACGATTCTCTCTTCGTCCTTGGTCTCGATACCTTCGCACACAATATCCATTTCAATCTCGTTGAGAATACGGATTAATCCTTTTATGATATCCATACCCTTTTTGTTGTTAAGGGAATTCTTGATGAATCCCTTATCGAGTTTGATGATATCAACGGGAAGAATACCGATTAAGTTAAGTGATGAATAACCGGCACCGAAATCGTCCACGGAAATCTTAAATCCGTTGGCTCTTAATTTCTCAATCTTATCGATAATCAATTCGGCCTCTTCAAAGAAAACCGATTCGGTAACCTCGAATTCCACATAATCGGGTGAGAAATCATATTTCTCGAATTCTCTCATGATATCTTCAACGAGCGAATCATGATAAAAATGCAATTTTGAAAGGTTCACCGAAATGGGAACTACCGTTCTTCCCTCTCTTAACCATTCATCGATTTTCTTGAAAACGTACTTCATGACATACCAGTCAAGATCGAGAACCTTGCCTGAATTCTCAAGCACCGGAATAAAGATATCCGGAGGGACAATCTGTCCGTCGTCATCGATAAGTCTTGTGAGAGCTTCCGCACCTCTTATGCCGCCTTTCTTCACGCTGATTTTAGGCTGCATGTAAACAAGAATCTCATCATTTTCAAGAGCTTTTTCAAAAATCGGAATAAGTCTTGATTCTGCTTCCTTAAGTGTCTGAAGTTTCTGTGTATACAGTGCGTAAGGAACCGTGTAATTGCCCTTGACGCTTCTTCTTGCAATATTGGCTTTGTCGATAATCGAAGTAATGGGCTCGTTGTTGTCTTCTACAAGGTAAACACCTATGTTAAGGTGTACGGATGTTTTAGAGTAGGCTTTTTTATGTGCCTTGCAAAAGTCTTCTTCGAGTTTTTTAAGTCTCTCTTTTTCGACATCCCAGTCACATTTCGTGAAAGCAAAAAGTCCGAGGATATGATCGGAATAGGGTCTGCAAGCTACAACGCACTCTTTCTGACCGGCCAACGCATCGGCAAGATCTTTAATGAGCTTATCGCCCGCACCGTAACTGTAAACTCTGTTTATGTACTTAAATTTGGAAAAATCCGCAGAAATCAAAACGAATAGAGTGTCTTCCGATGCTTCCCCAATTCTCTCGGAAGCGACCTCTATGAAATCGTCAAATAGATATAACCCGGTCAATTTGTCCTTATTATCCATAATAAACTACCTCATTTTAGAAATAATTTCGCATATTACGAATCATAATTACAAACATCCGTATTTTTCCCCTACTGCTATTATTATATATAAATAAAAATATATAGTCTATATATAATAGTGTTAAAAATGATTACTAATTTTTAGTAAATTTGTCCTTTTTTTATCCCTGCTTAGAACCTTTGGTTTCTTGAAGCCGCAAAACAGACATAATCAGGATCTATCTCGTACCTTTTCAGATACCCTTTGAGTTCATTGCTTTTGCTGTCAAAAAGTTCCATTTTATCGAAGTTTTCATAGAATGTGGAGAATCCCTCCCCTATACCTTTTCCGGTAAGTTTGGCATAGCTTTCCTTGGCACACCAGACCTCAATGAAGCGTTCTCTCTTTTTGTCCTCTTCACTGTCTATATAATCGTTGTCCCTCTTTTCGAAAAATCTGCCGGCAATATCCGCTCTTATATCCTTGATTTCCTGGATGTCCACTCCGACTTCTTCATCCGATAAGGCAAGTACACAGTATTCTTTTGAATGAGAGATGTTAAAAAACAAATCATCCCTGTCTTTTACCTCTCCTTTTCCTATTTCGCCGTATACAATTTCTAAGTCACTTAAGTTTTCCTTGCAGAATTCATCAAGGTCATTTACAAAGTTTACTTCACCGTATTTTTCGTCCTTGAATCTTTCCGCAAAACAAAAAAGCATCAGCCTTCCCGCAAGGGATAAATTTCTGTCCTTGTCATATTTGTATTTTGATAATTTTTCTCTTTCTTTTAATGACAAAAGGGACATCTTATCAACTAAGATGCCCTCATTTTTACTATCAACTTTAAATACAAATATTTTGACCATTTTTAAAATTTAAGTTCTTCGGCATAAAAGCTCTTGAATTCCGTAAAGCCTTGTTTCTCAAGGGTTTCACGCTGGAACTTCTTATTCTTGTTCATTTTGGCAATTAACACTATCTTGCCATCGGCACGAAGTGCGTTTGCTTCCTTAATAATCTCTCCCATTCTCTCTCCGGAAATATTTTTCTCTACAAGGAAAGCAGTCTTTTCACTCTCGCCGGGAATCTTGAATCCCTTCTCAAGCATGATGGTAATGATACGTTCAAATCCGATTGAAAATCCGCATGCAGGTGTATCGTTGCCCGTAAATTTACCGATCATCTTGTCATATCTTCCGCCGCCTGCAACAGAGCAGTTAAGCTCAGACATTTCGATTTCGAAAATCGTACCGGTATAATAACCCATTCCTCTTACCAAAGTAGGGTCGAAAGCAAGTTTAAAATCAGCCGTCTTTGCAGCATTTACCGATGCGAAGATTTCTTTTAAATTATCAGCTACCGCATCGTCAAGCAAACCGTTTAATTTGCCCTTTAAGAAATCAATATTGTCAACACTCGATGCGCCTTCATTCTTGGCCATTTCATCAAAAAGAGACATGTATTTTTCAACTGTCGAAGCTTCGAATCCGTTGGCAATCAAATCTTCTTTTACGCCTTCAAAACCAATCTTATCCATCTTGTCGAGGATAACGAATACAAGATCTGTCTTGTCCTCATCAAAGCCGGCATATGAAGCCATGGCTTTTAAGATTCTTCTTTCGTTAATCTTGACTTTGAAATCCGAAAATCCAAGCTTTGATAAAAGTGTGGTGGTTGCGAGTACGAGTTCGATTTCGGCGAGATTGCTCTCTTCTCCGAGGATATCGATATCGCATTGCATGAACTGGCGGAATCTTCCTCTCTGAGGTCTCTCCGCTCTCCATACGTTACCCATCTGCAAAGCCTTGAAAGGTGCAGGAAGCGTAGCCTGATTGTTGGCATAAAATCTTGAAAGGGGAAGGGTTAAATCATATCTCAATCCTGAATCCGCAAGATCGTTTTCGCTTGCCGCTTCGGAAAGATTAAGTTTGTCTCCTCTTTTCATAATCTTAAATATAAGCTTCTCGTTTTCACCGCCCTGATTGGAGCAGAGGTTTTCGATGTGCTCAACACCCGGAGTTTCGATGTGCGAGAATCCGAATGATTCGTATGTCTTTTCAATCATGGAGATACAATAATCTCTGATTCGCATCTCTTCGGGTAAAATATCCTTCATGCCCGTAACGGGCT
>DFEM01000151.1 GCA_002369155.1 Lachnospiraceae bacterium UBA3802
CCTTTTCCTTTTTCGCTCTTCCACTCGGAAGAAGCAGCATCCATTGCAATCATGAAATCTTTACCGGGTTCAAATCCGGCAGCCTTGATTGCTTCAATAATCTTTTCGATTGCTTCTTCATCACTCTTTAACTGGTTGGGAGCAAATCCGCCCTCATCTCCTACTGCTGTAACATCTCCCATTTCCTTGATTAATTTCTTAAGTGTATGGAAAACTTCAGCACACCAGCGAAGTCCCTCTTTGAAAGTGGGAGCACCTACAGGCATAATCATAAATTCCTGTGTATCAACGGCACTGTCTGCATGTGCACCGCCGTTAAGGATATTCATCATGGGAACGGGAAGTCTGTTGCCGCCTACACCGCCAAGGAATCTGTAAAGAGGAATGTCCAATGACTTTGCAGCTGCTCGTGCGGTTGCTATTGATACGGCAAGGATTGCGTTTGCGCCCAGGTTTGATTTATCCTTGGTACCGTCTGCCTTAATCATTGCGGCATCTACTGCATAAGTATCCGATGCATCCATTCCAAGTATTGCTTCTTTAATTTTTGTGTTGATATTGTCTACGGCTTTGGTTACGCCCTTACCGAGATATCTTGACTTGTCTCCGTCTCTTAATTCAAGAGCTTCAAATTCACCTGTTGATGCGCCGCTTGGAGCACATCCTGTTGCTACTGTTCCGTCAGCAAGAGTAATCTCTGCTTCAACCGTAGGATTGCCTCTTGAGTCAAGTATTTCTCTTCCGTATACTTCAACTATTTCCAAATACTCTTTCATAATTTTCCTCCTGTAACACTGAATTCCTCTCCCTTTATCCGGTCATAGGCCTCGGATAAAAAGGAGAGGATCCACACATGATTTATTCGTGGTTAGTTATCTCTAACCGTGTATATATTATCACGTCAAAATTAAAAGTGTCAATAGTAAGTTTTAACTAACTCATTTTAATAAAAATGTCTGCGTGCAGGCTCTTTCTATCAATTCCGTATCGTGAGTTACTATTATAACAGTCCTGCCTTTTTCCTTGAGACTTTTTAAAATGTCAGAGACCTGGAGCATGTGATAATAATCCAATCCGCTCGTCGGTTCATCAAATAAAATGATGTCTCTTCCCGACGCAATCGCGGATGCCACAGCCACTCTCTGCTTCTGTCCGCCCGATAATGATAAAGGATGACGATCGGCAAATTCTTTTAAATCCAGTGAATCAAGTATCCTTAATGCTTCTTCCTTATCTTCCTTATCCTGTGATATCAATACCTCTTCAAGAACACTGTCGGTAAAAAGCTGATGATTGACATCCTGCATGACCATATATATATTCTGACGTCTTTTTCTGTTATTCAAAGTTTCACTGTCTATATCAAGTTTCGCCCTGCATCTTCTCTCCATACCGCAAAGGCATCTTAAAAACGTTGATTTACCTGCGCCGTTCTCTCCGACTATCGCGATAATCTCTCCCTTGGGAATTTTCATCTCGGGAATATCAAATACCGGCTTTTCTCCTTTGTAGGAATACTTCATATTTTTTAACACATAATATTCCCTGCTTTTTACATCGTCATTTGATTCATTCTGTGTATTGCAATTATCATCGATTTGTTTGTTGATTATTACGGTTTCACTATTATCCTGCAGTTTTGTCGGGTCCTTTGCATCGTCGGCCCTTAGTCCCAATCCGTGCAGTTCATCCTTTGAAAGACTTCTTATTTCCTCGGATGTAAACTCTTTTTTTATACTTCCTTTTTCCATCAAAAGAGCTCTGGTAATATAAGGGAAAAGATAAGATATCCTGTGTTCCGCAATAAGAATGGTCTTTCCTTCTTCCTTCCATGCTTCAATCATTTTTTGAAGTTCGCATATTCCTTTATAGTCAAGATTTGCCGAGGGCTCATCAAGTATTATTATTTCTATCGGTTCTACCGCAATACTCGCACAAGCAATCTTTTGCTTTTCACCACCTGAAAGTTTGAAAATGCTCCTGTCCATTAAAGCGGACATATCATGTTTATTGACCACACGATTGATGCTTTCTTCTATATTCTCGGGAGACATATTGAAATTCTCGCATCCGAATGCAAGCTCGCTTGTCGTATCAACATTAAAAAACTGGCTTCTCGGGTTTTGAAATACCGTACCGACCTTCTTGGATAATTGTCTTAAAGTGCTCCCTGAAACGTCAATATCATTAACCGATATTTTCCCTTTCAGCTCTCCCTCATAAAAATGAGGAATCAGTCCGTTGACACATCTGACAAGAGTCGACTTGCCGCAGCCCGAAGGACCGCAGACAAGCACAACCTCGCCATCATCAACTTTTAAATTTATGTTTGAAAGACTCTCCTCGCCCTTTTTATAAGAAAAGCAAACATTATCAAAAACAATCATACAAAAAACCTTCCGATTCCCCACCATATAAAGCAGGCAAAGCAAAAAATAATTATGAACCAATCGAATAATCCGAATTTAATTTTCCAGATACAGCTTCTTTTTTTGCCCACATCCAGCCCTCTTGTCATCGCTGCCGCAGACAATTCTTCTCCTATCAGCGAACAGGAAGCAATAAGCGGTACCATACGGTATTCAATCGCCTCTCCCGCTTTTTTTGCTCCCATCTCAATTCCTCTCATTCTCATGGCATCCGTAATCGATTTGTATTCTTCAGCCACTGTCGGAAAAAATCTGAATATAACGCTTATAGGTATGGTGAGCTTATCCGTAACATGCAATTTGTTCATGGCCGTTAGAAATTCCGACACTTTGGTTGTCATTACAATATATCTTGCAAGAATGACTGTCGGTAAAATCTTCGTAAGTATAAAAAGCATTAAAGCAAAAACAGATTCAATCATTGTAAGATCGTGTTGAAGCGCTCTTTGCGCAAAGAAACTGCCGATGTATATCGCAATTGATATCAGTCCCGCTTTCCATTCTTTTTCAACAAACAAAAGAACAACCGGCAAAAATACAAGTATCCAATAAAAAACACTCATCCATTTTTCCCCTGCCGTTCCGATTACAAATATCGAACTTGTAAAAAGTAACAGCAATTTGGTTCGCGGATCAAGCAGGGAGTGTATGTCTCTGTTTAATTTGTATTCCATGATTATGCAATGCCCGCTTTTTCAAAATGTTTTTTAAGTACTTTGGTACCGATAAAACCTCCGATGATTCCGCATGCGATATCGACTGCCAAAAGAACCGGGCACATCCAGGGAGGAAGCATTCTTGTAACCGCATCAATATAATCCTGTCCGAATTTCTGTCTTGTCGCAAAATATGCATCCGCATTAAAGAAAATACCAAAGTAATTTGCCCAGCAGTAAATTCCCGATATGGCATACGCAAGAATTCCTCGCCATTTGCTCTGATAATTGCCTGATCTGTATATTAATTCAGCAATAAGTCCCGATACCGTTCCTACCGCCAATGCATAAAAACTCATACCGGTTACCCACATAAGAATTCCCATGAGTACATTCAATATAAGTATCATACCGAATTTTTTAACCTTGGTTAAAAACAACATATATGGAATTCCCGTCAAAATGGGTACGAATACAACAAGCAAAACCATCATGATCGGAATAACTCCGGTCATTGCCACAGCGCAGCAAATAACTGCGCATATGGCTGTATATATACCTACATTTATCAAATCTTTTGCATTAAGTCTGTTACTTTTTTCCATCTGTAATATCCTCCTTTTTTATTAATACATTTTTGTATTATTCCAATTCTTCATTTACTGATTTATATCCGATTACATTCTCCAGTTTTGAGAAGCCATCTGCTGCGCAGTCATACGTTTATATATGCTGTCATAAGTGCTTAATTCTTCGGGTGAACCCTGCTCGGCAACCACACCGTCTTTTAAAACAACTATCTTATTTGCATTGGCTATGGTTCTCATTCTGTGTGCGATAATCATTACGGTTTTGTTTTTGATAAGTCTTGACAGTGCTTCCTGAATAGCCGTTTCGTTTTCGGCATCAAGAGAAGCAGTAGCTTCATCAAGAAGAATTATCGGTGCATCCTTAAGGAAAGCTCTCGCGATGGAAATTCTTTGTCGCTCACCGCCTGATAATTCGCTTCCGTTTTCGCCGATAAACGTATTGTATTTATCAGGAAGCAAATTAACGAATTCTTCGCAATTGGCAAGTCTTGCAGCTTCCATTACTTCTTCGTCCGTAGCCCCGCTTTTTCCGATTCTGATATTCTCCATAACCGAATTGTTAAAAAGAGTAACATCCTGAAATACAATCGAATATTTTGAAAGCAGAGTTTCCGGATCTATCTCGGATATGTCCGTACCGCCCAAAGTAATTGTTCCAGTATTAACATCCCAGAATCTGGCCGCAAGTCTTGATATTGTTGTCTTTCCTCCGCCGGAAGGTCCGATAAGCGCGGTAACTTCTCCCTGTTTGGCTGTAAAGCTTACATCTTTAAGAACATCCGTGTCATCGGAATATTTGAATCCCACATGGTCAAATACGATATCATATCCTTCTGTTTTAAGTTTGTCCGAACCGGTCTGAATCTCATGCGAGAGAACCTCATCAAGTCTTTCGCACTGAATGCCGGTAGCAATAATCGCAGCAAAGTTTTGAAGTGATATCTCCATGGGTGCATATAATCTTGATACAATCATAAGGAACATGAAAAATGTTAATAAATCTATATCCCCATTGGCGAATAAGATGCCGCCCATTATGGCCGTTGTACCGATTCCAAGCTTAAGTACTATCGCTGCGGAATTGACGTATACAGCCATTTTAAGTTCCGTGAACAAAGCAAATTTTTCAACCTTTTTAATCTTGCCGTCAAGTTCTTCGAGGTAATTTGCTTCATAATTATTGGCTCTTATGTCTCGTATGGACTCAAGGCACTCCTGTATGCCGTCTGACATATCCAGTTTTACTGCCTGATTCTTTCTGACCGCTCTCTTTTCGGCACCCGAACATGTCAACACAATAATGAATGCAACGGGGATTACCCAGAAACTTGCAAGCACCATTCTCCAATCAAAGAATATGAACATGCTGATTCCAACCAGACTGACTGAAACAAGTGCTCCGATAAGTTCGGGGATCCAGTGACTCGATGCCGTCTCAATCATTGCGCAGTCACCCATGATATTGGTTGTAAGATCCGCTATGTTCTTTTTGCCGAAATATGAAAGAGGAAGTTTTCTTAACTTCTCGGCAATTGCTGTTCTTCTTACACCGCTTTCACGGTATGTTGTTAAAAATGTCGCATTGTACTGAATAAAATTCGTAACTGCTATAATTAACAAAATCAAAACGGAAGCTATCGCGTAGAAAGGAATTCTGTCTTTGCTTAATCCGTCATTTAATAAATCTTTGATTAATGTATAAAGCACGCCTGCAGGCAGCATTAATGCCATGTTTGTAATGGTAACGCAGATACATGCTTTAATCATGTCTTTGGCACCCTGTCTTGAAAGTGCGTATTTATGCTGTAATTTTTCTATCATCTTATGCACCTACCTTCCATTCAACAGACCTTGAATATTCTTCGAACATGCGCTTATACAATCCGTCTGCCTGCATAAGCTCATCATGTCTGCCCTCTTCCACGCATTTGCCGTCATCCATTACAAATATCCTGTCTGCATTCTTAACCGTAGACAATCTGTGAGCAATCATGATAAGAGTCTTATCCTTGGACATCTCATCAAAAGCAGCCTGAACCTTGGTCTCATTATCAGGATCTGCAAAAGCAGTAGCTTCATCCAGAATAAGAATAGGCGCATTTTTAAGTATCGCTCTCGCAATGGTGATTCTTTGCTGTTCACCGCCGGAAAGGTATGTTCCTTTTTCACCTATGACCGTTTGTATGCCATTAGGAAGTTTTTCAATTATATCCATGCATTGAGCCTTTTTCAGTGCTTCGATAACTTCTTCCTCGCTCGCATCAGGCTTGCCCATGCGTACATTTTCAAGGATGGATTTTTTTATAAGGCGGCTGTCCTGAAATACGAACGATACCTGTTCCATAAGATAAGCCGAGGGCAGGTCTTTTACATTAACTCCTCCTATGCTTATCTCTCCGTCCGTAACGTCAAAGAATCTGACCAGAAGTTCTGCCATGGTAGTTTTGCCGGAACCTGAAGGTCCCACAAGCGCAACATGTTCCCCCTGCTTAATGGAGAAAGAAACATTATCAAGTGCATTTCTGGTTGCATCTTTATAACGATAGGTAACATTCTTAACCTCTATACCGAAATTAAGAGGTCTCTCATTTGATTTACCCTCTTTAAGAGGTTCTATTTCCATTATCTTGTCAACTCGTTTAAGAGCATCAATCAGATTCATTTCAGCTTCACCCGAATAAGCAATCTTGGTTAATGCAACTGTCACAAGAGGAGTAATAATAATGTAGTACATAACATTGAGAATGATTGCATTATCCACGCCGTTTCTTGTGAAAATAAACGAAGCTATTACAAGCGCTGCAAATATTGCATTTATAAAAGTCATAAATCCCATCATGGGGAATCTTAACATCAGCGTGTATTCGGTCGTCCATTTTCCGTATCCGTCAATACAGTTTTTAAATCTCTTGAACGAGTGAACGGTCTGTCCGAATGTTTTAACTACAGGCACTCCCCTTACATATTCGGTAGCCTCCGAACTCATTGTCTCAAGAGCATCCTGGTACTCTTTCATCTTTTTTTGCATATTGGATCCCATCATAAACATCATGCACGTGAATCCCAAAACAGCAGGTACCATGCATATAAGACCGATTTTCCAGTTAAAAGCAAAAACCAGCACAAGAAGTCCTACGGGTGTGACGGCAGCAACAGTCTTATCCGCAAGCGTATGAGCGATGTAAGTTTCCGTTGCGGCCGTGGAATCGTTGACAATTCTTCTTATTTTTCCCGTTCCGTCTTCATCAAATATTCCGAGAGGCAGAGTCATAATTCTTCTCATAAGTGAACTTCTCATATTAGCCTGAACTCTGAATGCTGATATATGTGTGCAAAGAAGAGCCGCAATATATACAAACAACGCACCGATTATCAATGCTACCGCAAGTATTGCATATGTGGTGATAAGTCCCGGATTATCCCCGTTAACGGCAACTCTTATTATCTTCCACATCAGATAATACGGAATTAAAGTCATGACAGCGCTTATTGCAGCAAGAAATCTGCCAAGCGTTATCAAATACTTATGTCCTCCCGCATATTGTCTGATCAATTTCATATGATCATATTTTT
>DFEM01000109.1 GCA_002369155.1 Lachnospiraceae bacterium UBA3802
GAAAGTTTTTTCATACGTCCTTTTTTATTTTAATCCGGGAGTCGGCAAATTGTATGGCTAGCCGAGTCTTGCTACGGCATCTTTTTCAGCCAGAAGTTTTGCGTGCTCATTTAAATAACTGTCGAAAAACTTGTCACTGTTGATATGGTTGCCGTATTCCAAAAGATTGATACAATTCTGTCTGAAGTTTCCGTCCGGTTCTTTGTCCGTAAACATCTTAAGGTAATAAATTTTTTTGGACTCATCGTAATAAAGCGAACTTAAGTGATCGTATGTTGCATTGATGGCCTTGCAGGCATCAATCACATCAGCGACCTTGTCGAACGAGAAAACGATGTTATTATCGGATGCAAAATCTTCGCTGTTCTTTGGCTCTGCGGGAAGCATTCCTTCCTCTGCGGGGAAGAGAGCGTTGATGAGATTTTTGAAGCTTTCCGATAAATCAGAATTGTCTTCTTTTCCGGGATTCTTCATTTTCTCATATACAGCCGGAGAAAAATGTGAATACGAAGGGTTCAACTCTTCAGGCTCTTCGACCTTGGTGATAAACAGAACAGCTGATGTTCTAAGCGGTATAACATCTATCTTTAAAGGAACGTTGTTTGCGTCGAAATCAAGGTTCTTGTACGCATAACGAATAACTTCCGCAAAGAGATTGCGTATCTCCGCAGAGTTGTAAGACATCTCGCGAAGATTGAGATTACGTTCCGCCAAATCCTTCTCGGTCAGTATGCACTTTATTTGATTGTCATTAATCTTATCGATTCTCATATTTGACCTCTCGTGCATATATACTGCAGGTTTCTTTTTCTTTATTTTAACATATATCGGTTGAAAAATCAAAAATAATTATATGTTACGATTGTATAAAATAAACAAAAGATTAAAAAAATACTTGTCAAAATGCACAATAAAATATATAATACAATCAAGGTGTAGGAAATCTCGTACGGAAGGGAGGCGAGATGATACATTAAATTACTCCGCATTTCTGTCGGAGGTCTTTATAAGCGATGTGCGTTCGCACATTTTATTCCACCTAAGCTTTGATATATTAATTAAATACACACGGTACGGTACTTGCACCCCATAAAATGTGGCGTTGTCTTTTTGGATTATTTCATCACGTTCCTTTTGGCTAAATTTATCTTATTTATTCCCTCGAGCCGGTAGATTCTGCCTAACGAATGCCAAAAACGAAAAGATAATGACTACATTTTATTTTTTTGATATAATAAGCGGGGTATAAAAGGAGGACTTGAAATGAGACCTGAACCAGGCAGAAGAAATTCGCGTCAGGACGTAGGACGCGGCAGTTCTGCAAACAACCGAAACCGTAAAAATTCAAGAAATCCCCGAAGAAGGGTGAGACGACCCAACGAAGTGGCAAAACGCAGAAGAAAAAGAAAATTTAACGAGGCGCTCGGGAAGTTTATTCCGGTATTTGTTGCCATCGTTGCAATTATTGCACTTGTTGCGGGATTTTACGGCAACAAGCTTCTTGAAAGATACAGATATTCCGGCAAGCATGCCGATTTAAACGAATATTTCGGAGTTTATTACGACTACCAGGTGGCAATGGTAATAAACAATGCTAAAGCCGAAGAAAAAGGTGTTTATTACAAAAACGCCTATTATATTTCTCAGGATGACGTCAAGAAATATTTTACGAACCATTTCTATGTCAATGTCGATGAACAAATGGCTCTTTATACGACTCAGGATGAGATAGTAAGAGCCGATTTGAATCAGTCTTCGGATTTTTGTTTCTACAAGGGCGATGAAAAAAGAGAACTTTCCTGTGCACCGGTTATTACCAATGACGGAAAGACATATTTCTCCGTGGATTATCTGAAACTCTTCGCTGATTTCAATGTTGAATTCTTCGATGAGCCCAAGAGAATGGTTATTTATACCGAAGACAAAACGCTCGACAAGGCAACTATCGTTAAAGAAACTGCCGTAAGATACAGAGGCGGCGTTAAGAGCGATATCTTAAAGGAATTAAGCGAAAACGATACCGTTTACATCCTCGAAGAGATGGAAGACTGGGCAAAAGTTCAGACAACCGACGGCTTTATCGGATATGTTGAAATAAAGAAATACGAAAAGGCCGGCACACAGCCCGTAACCATTGAAAAATGCGAGATTCCTCTCGATTACAATTCGATTAAAATCGACGGCAAAATCAATCTTGCCTTCCATCAGCTTTTTGACGCGGGAGCGAGTGATTTTTCGGATGTTCCCAAAGATGCGGGAATCAATATCGTCGCACCTACCGTATTCAGAATAACCGACGATGAAGGCTCAATTAAGAATACCGTAAATGCCAATTATGTTGCCAATGCACACAATGCCGGAGTAAAGGTATGGGGCGTATGGACTGATGTCGACAACGAAGTCAACATGGCAGGTATTTTCCATACATTTGATGCAAGACAATCTTTTATAAACAATATGATTGCCATGACTTTGGACAACAATCTCGACGGTATAAATCTTGACTTTGAAAAGATACCTTCGGATTCTGGCAGTGACTGGGGCGAGTTTTTAAAGGAACTTTCCATTGCCACCCACAAAGCAGGCATAGTTCTTTCGGTGGACAATTATGCACCCACCGCTTCCACCGTGCATTACAACAGAGGCATTCAGGGCAATGTCTGCGATTATGTAATCGTGATGGGCTACGATGAACACTGGGCATCGGGCGGAGTTGCAGGAAGTGTCGCTTCCATCGGCTTTGTGGAAGACGGTATAGTCAATACAATTTCAAGCGGAGTTCCCGCTGAAAAAATCATAAATGCGGTTCCTTTCTACACACGTGTCTGGAAGACCAAGGACGGCTCCGTAACAGCCGATACCATGGGCATGGGATCGAGTGCCGAGTGGTGTACGAAATACGATGTCGAACTTCACTGGAACGACGAGACATGCCAGAATTACGGCGAAAAGGAAATGAACGGAACCCTTTACCAGGTATGGCTTGAGGATGCAGCATCTCTCGAAGCCAAACTCTCAGTAATGGATGCGCACGAATGCGCCGGAGTGGCTGAGTGGAAACTCGGTCTTGAGACCGGGGAAGCTTGGGATACAATACTTAACTATTTGGGAAATTAATCATTGAAATGATTACGAAAACAGTTCGAATCGATGAGAACAAAATAGATGCCGCACTTATAAAAGAGGCGGGAGAAATAATAAAAAGCGGAGGACTTGTTGCTTTTCCCACTGAGACCGTGTACGGACTCGGAGGAGATGCGCTCAATCCCGAATCTTCGAAAAAAATATACGCTGCGAAGGGGAGACCTTCCGACAATCCGCTTATCGTGCATATTTACCGCATTGAGGATCTCGAAAAGGTTGCAAAATCGGTGTCTGAAAATGCAAAGAAAGTAATCGATGCTTTTTGGCCCGGACCGCTCACTCTTATATTTGAAAAAACGGATGCTGTTCCAAAGGAAACAACGGGAGGACTTGATACAGTTGCGGTCAGATTTCCGATACATCCGACAGCGATGGCTTTTATTGAAGCCGCAGGCGGATTCGTGGCAGCACCGAGTGCCAATTTATCAGGAAGACCGAGCCCTACGCTTGCAAAGTATGTTTGCGAGGATTTAAACGGCAGAGTGGATATGATTATAGACGGAGGAAACATTCCGATCGGACTTGAGTCCACAATAGTCGACATGACGTCCGAGGTTCCGATGATTTTAAGACCGGGATTTGTATCAAAGGAAATGCTCGAAGAAGTCCTCGGCGAAGTGAGAGTGGATCCGACAATCCTTGATGCAAACAGCAAGGAAAGACCCAAAGCTCCCGGCATGAGATACAGACATTACGCTCCCAAAGCCGATATGGCCATAGTAAGAGGCGATGAAGAAAAGGTCATCGAAAAGATTAATGAGATAGCCAAAGAACACGAAGGATGCACCGTCATCTGTGTGGATGAGAATGCCGACAAATATCACGGAGTGAATCTTAAGAAAGTCGGCAAAAAGGAAGATGCGCTTGAAATTGCATCCAATCTTTACAAGGTTCTTCGCGAATGCGATGATGAAGGAGTTGAATATATTTTATCCGAGAGTTTTTCGGATAAAGGAATCGGCGCGGCAGTCATGAACAGACTTATAAAAGCGGCCGGACATAAAATAATAGACGTATAACGGAGGGAAAACATGAAGATTTCTATCGCCAGCGATCACGGCGGATTCGTATTAAAGGAAGCCGTTAAAAAACATTTGGAGGAAAAGGGCTTCGAAGTGGTTGATTTCGGTACAGACAGCCTTGCTTCCTGTGATTATCCCGATTTCGGAAGACCTGCAGCGGAAGCTGTTGCAAAAAAGGATGTTGATTTCGGAATTCTTATTTGTACCACAGGTATCGGAATGAGCATGCTTGCCAACAAGATTAAAGGCATCAGAGCAGCTCTTTGCTCGGACAGCGTATCTGCACGTCTTACAAGAGAACACAATGATGCAAATGTACTTGTAATGGGTGCCGGAATCGTCGGAGAAATCCTTGCGATGTCCATAGTGGATACATTCCTTTCAACTGATTTTTCAAAGCTTGAGAAGCATCAGAGAAGAATCGACAAGATAGAATGATCTGCACGAAAATTTAATTAAAAAAATATAAGGCACCGACACAAACAGGTGCAAAGTAAACAAACACGGAGGTAGCAAAAATGGGCAAAGTTGTGATTATGGATCATCCCCTGATTCAGCACAAAATCGGTTACATCAGAAGAAAGGATACGGGTACAAAGGATTTTCGCCAGACAATAAGCGAAATTGCCATGCTTATATGCTATGAAGCAACAAGAAATCTTCCTCTTGAAGAAGTTAATATAGAGACACCCATCTGTCCCACCACGGTAAAGGAATTAAAGGGTAAGAAAATGGCCATCGTTCCCATTTTGAGAGCAGGTCTCGGAATGGTTGACGGTATGCTTGATCTTATTCCCGCAGCAAAAGTCGGACATATCGGTCTTTACAGAGATCCCGAAACTCACGAACCCGTTGAATATTATTGCAAGCTTCCCGAAGACTGCTCACAGAGAGAAATTTTCGTTGTAGACCCCATGCTCGCAACAGGCGGCAGTGCTTCTGAAGCAATCACAATGCTAAAGAACAAGGGATGCAAGAACATTCATTTTATGTGTATTATCGCCGCTCCCGAAGGAATCGAGAGACTTACGGCGGATCATCCCGACATTGATATTTACATCGGTGCAAAGGATGAGAAGTTAAACGATCACGCATATATCGTTCCCGGACTCGGAGATGCCGGAGACAGAATTTTCGGTACCAAATAATCAATAAAACCGAAGCAAAAAATCGTATATGTTAAAGATGAGTGAGTAAACGGAGAATACTTATGGATAAAAGAGAAGATTACATCTCATGGGATGAATATTTCACAGGGATAGCAATGCTTTCGGGTATGCGTTCCAAAGACCCCAACACACAGGTCGGAGCATGCATAGTCGATAAAAACAACAGAATTCTTTCAGTGGGATACAACGGTTTTCCCAACGGCTGCAGCGATGATTTGTTTCCCTGGGCAAGAGAGGGCGAAGTGCTTAATACAAAATATGCTTTTGTGGCACACAGCGAACTTAATGCCATCTTGAACTACAGGGGCGGCAATCTTGAAGGGGCAAAGATTTATGTTTCGCTTTTCCCCTGCAACGAATGCGCGAAAGCCATCATCCAGTGCGGAATCAAAGAAGTTATTTACGATTCCGACAAATACAACAACACACCCACAAACATTGCAGCAAAGAAAATGTTTGAAGCAGCGGGTGTGAAATGCATTCAGTACAAGCGAAGCGGAAGAAAGATAGTTTTGGAAGTCTGACCGCTTGAAAAAGAAAGTATGAAAAGACCTTTATTGACTGTTGTTTCGTTCATTGCGATAACGAGTCTGTTCGTCAATGCCCTTCCTCTTGCAGTTCATGCATCACCCGGTTCCATACTCGATCAGATCAATCAGGCGGAACAGGAAAAGAAACAGGCGGAGGAACAGAAGGAGCAGGCCGAAGGAGCAAAGAACGAAAAACAAAATGAATTGAATCAGCTGACGTTTCAACAGGGCACGCTCAAGGCTCAGTTGAATTCTTTTAATGAATCTTTGCAGGAAGAAAATGCCAAATATGAAGAAATCTGCAACGATATCGCCGATAAAAAGGACGATATAGAAGCAAAAAAGATTGAACTTCAGGAAGCCAAAGATACGGAAAAAGAACAGTACGAGACGATGAAAAAACGTCTTCAGTACATTTACGAACAGCCCGAGAATGCCTATCTTGACATGATTCTCTCAAGCAAGGATTTTTCTACTTTTTTAAATATTACGGATTATATTTTCATGATCTCGGAATACGACAACGGCATGCTTGAAGATTACAAGCAGATTACTCTAGATGTGGAAGCCAAGGAAAAAGAGCTTGAGAGGGAACTTACGGAACTCGAAGCACTTGAAGACTTAAGCGTACAGGAACAGGCCAGAATTACCGAGTTAATCAATACCACCAATACTTTTGTCAATCAGTATTCTGCACAGATAAGCGATACAAACAACGAACTTGCCGAGATTGAAAAAGAAATTGCCGACAAGGAAGCGCAGATTAAAGCGCAGGAAGAAGATATCGAAGCATTAAAGAAACAGTATGAGGAAGAAGTCAGACTTTCACAACTTGCTGCACAATCCTCGAAAAGAGATATTTCCGAGGTTTCTTTTGCGGATAATGACAGGTATCTGCTTGCCAATCTGATTTATTGCGAGGCAGGCGGTGAACCGTACGAAGGACAGCTTGCGGTAGGTGCGGTTGTAATCAATCGTGTTCTCTCGAGCCGATATCCCGATACGGTATACGGTGTAATCTATCAAAAGAGCCAGTTCTCACCGGCCGGAAGCGGAAGACTCGATCTTGCTCTTGCAAAGAATTCCGCGACTGCATCATGCTATCAGGCTGCGGATGAGGCCATGGCGGGAAATACCAATGTCGGCGGCTGTGTATATTTCAGAACTCCGATACCCGGACTTTCCGGAATACAGATCGGAAATCACATTTTCTATTAAAACTAATTACAATAAAAATAAAAAGGAGACCCTATGCTTCAGGCCTCCTTTTTAGATTTCAGGAGATTATGAACCAATAGAATTTATCTATTCTATAAACGAATTAAGCAGATCCGCATATTTCGAAAAACTGCCCGAATATGCAATCTTTAAAAGTCTGTCCGCACGAATCAGCGACTTGTGCATCAGTTCATCGCTGATAAGACCGTCCTTATGCGCGGATGCAAGTTCATCCATATCCAGAAGATGCACTTCGCCGTTTTCGTTGATTGTTACGTCCAAAAGCAAATCAAGCGTTGTACAGCTTCCTTCTTCTTTATCAAAATAAAACTCAACGATATCGCAGTACCATTTGTGCAGCGAACCGTCTTTTCTTAAAAATTTACTGATTTTGAATCCTTCTTCGGGGAGATAAAGCGAATAGCCGTGATCGATATCTTTTCTGGGGTTTATGGTGTTCCATTTTGTTACCATCATCTTTTCATCGGAATAAAGCACCGTATCTCTGTCGAGACGAATGTTTTCGCACGGTATAATTCTTTTTCGATAAAAAATCAGGTCTGACATATTTTACCCCACATATTGTGAAACCTAACTACGAAACACACTATATCCAACAATATTACACATAAAAATTGAAAAAGTCAAATTTTCGTAAAACAATATGAAAATTTGTCTGAAAGGGCAAAAAATGGACTACGACAAAGTGACGAAATTGCTGGACAAACACACCAAAAATTTGTATAATTTTGTTATGTTTGCGATAGTATGTTAAAGAGGTTGGAATGTGTCAAAGATAGTTAAAATACTCTCTTTTGTTTCACAGTTTACGTTGATAATGTTAATACCTACGATAGGGTGTTTCTTCTTAGGGTATTATCTCGACAGAAAATTCGGCACTTCTTTCCTTGCGATAATTTTGTTTTTCGTGGGAGCGGCCGGAGGAATGACCGGTGTGTACAAGTTAGTCAAAAGTACATTCAAGGATAACGAAGAATGAATTATTTCAAGCAGACGTTAAGAGAACTTCAAATCGGTGTGATTATTCTCGGTGTATTGAATATTGTTATCGGGATGTGGTTTCCCAAAAGCATGATTCAATATGTACTCGGCGGGTTGCTGGGAACTGTTACGGCTCTCGTGATGACCGACAACATGGCCAGAGCTATAGTGAGAGCGGTATCGGATGAACAGAAAGCCACAGCGCGAATCAGAATCGCATTCTTTTTGAGATATATAATAGCGATAGTCGTTATGGTTGTTGCCTGCGTATCTCCGTATGTCAATCCGATTGCTACTTTCATCGGAATATTCTCTTTGAAATTTGCGACGTATCTTACGCCGTTAATACATAAAATAAATTTGAAAATAAATCCCAATTCTCTTGAGTCCGACGGCTCGGAGGATTGCGAGGAGGAACAAAATGACTCCGAATCTGTTGCTATCGGGCGCTGACGGCGTCGATTTCATGATCCATGGTATATTCAAATACAGTCTGTTCGGTCATGAAGTATGGATTACAACTTCACATGTTTGTCTTTTGATCGTGGTAGTGTGTCTGCTCGTATTCTTTTTTGTAGGCGGACAGGTTTTCAAACACGCAAAAGCGGTTCCCGGATATTTCCAGTGCGCACTTGAATTTGCGGTTGAATTCCTTGACGGAATCACCGAAGGAGCAATGGGCGCAAAAGGAAAAGGATTCAGAAACTACATCGGTACGCTCTTTATCTTTATTCTGTTTTCGAATATTTCCGGATTGCTTGGTTTAAGACCTCCCACAGCCGATTACGGCGTGACGCTTCCGCTCGGTCTTATCACATTCTCACTTATCAGAATAAACGAAGTCAGATTTAACAGCCCCTGGGCTATCTGGAAGGACAAATGTTCGCCTCTTCCGCCCTGGCTTCCCATCTGGCTTCCGATCAATATCATCGGTGACTGCGCCGTACCCGTTTCTCTTTCGCTTCGTCTTTTTGCGAACATCCTTTCCGGAACGGTTATGATGGCCCTGGTATACGGACTTCTTTCAAAGATTGCGTACGCATGGCCCGCAGCACTTCATGTATACTTCGATCTTTTCTCGGGTGCCATCCAGACATACGTATTCTGTATGCTGACGGTAACATATATCGGCAGTGCCATCGGAGACAACGAGGAAACGGTTTTCCAAAGACTTTTCAAGAAAAAGAATACGGAGAAGACCGCGTAATCATTACAAACGTACTAAATTTTGAAATTAACATATAAACTATATTTCAGGAGGATACCACAATGGAATTCAATGAGAACTTTATTTTAGGATGTTCCGCCATAGGTGCAGGTCTTGCGGTTATCGCAGGTATCGGACCCGGTGTAGGACAGGGTATTGCCGCAGGTTACGGTGCTTCGGCCGTTGGTCGTAATCCCGGTGCACAGGGCAAAATCATGTCTACCATGCTTTTGGGACAGGCTGTTGCCGAGACAACAGGTTTGTATGGCTTGTTAATCGCAATGTTGCTCTTATTCGTTAAGCCTTTTACCAATTAATCAGAAAAGAAAATTTTAAAGGAGGCAGGGCTTAATTATGAGCAGACTATTCAACCTGGATTTTCAGCTTCTTCATGATTCCGTCCTGACACTTATTGCCGTATTTGTTCTTTTCCTCGGCGGTTCGTTCTTCTTTTTCAATCCTGCAAGAAAGTTTCTCGACAAGAGAAAACAAAGCATTGCGGATGACATTGAGGCGGCTGAGAAAGAAAAGAGCGAGGCAGAGCGTCTCAAGAATGAGTATGAAGAAAAACTGAAAAACGTTGATGCTGAAGTCGAAGGCATTCTTTCGGATGCGAGACAGAGAGCTTTGGCTAATGAGAACAGAATAGTTGCCGATGCACGTGAAGAAGCGGGCAAGATTATAGATAATGCCCATCGTGAAGCAAACCTTGAAAAGCAGAAGGTGGCTGACGAGGTCAAGCAGGAAGTCATCAATGTTGCGGAAGCCATGGCAGGTAAGATTGTGGCAGCCTCAATGAGTGATGCGGATCAGAGACGTCTGTTGGATGAAACCTTAAAAGGAATGGGTGAGGATACATGGCTAAATCAGCAATAACCACATACGGTGAGGCTTTGTTTCAGATTGCGGTCGAATCCTCTTCGTGCTTGCCGATGCTTGAAGAAGTAACGGAATTGAAAAAAATTCTTTCCGATAACCCTGAACTTGGCTCGGTTATGCTTAACCCCAGGTTTTCAAAGGAAGAGCATTCGGAGATTATTTCAAACGTTTTCAAGGGCAGAATCGACGACAAATTATTCTCGTTTCTCGAGTTGCTTGTCAACAAAGGAAGATACAATTATCTTGAAGAGATTCTCGATTATTTTGTATCCCGAGTGAAAGAACATTTGCACATAGGACAGGCTTCGGTTACAAGTGCGATTGAAATCGACGAAGAAATGAAGAAAAGGATAAAAGAAAAACTTTTATCCACCACCGATTACAAAGAGATTGAGATTGAATACATTACGGATCCTTCTCTTATTGGCGGTATGGTAATTAGAATTAAAGACAGAATTGTGGATAATTCCGTACGTACGAAAATAGAAAACATCAGCAGGGATTTACACAAAATTCAACTATAAAAGAGAAAGGTGTTAAAGATCCATGAATTTAAAACCGGAAGAAATAAGTTCTGTGATTAAGGATCAGATAAAAAGATACGCTGACAAAATGGTCGTATCCAATGTCGGTACGGTTATTCAGGTCGCTGACGGTATAGCAAGAATTCACGGTCTCGAGACAGCCATGCAGGGTGAACTTCTTGAGTTCCCCGGCGAAGTATACGGCATGGTTATGAACCTCGAGGAAGACAATGTCGGTGCCGTACTTCTCGGCAATCAGCGTAATATTAGCGAAGGCGATATCGTTAAGACCACCGGAAGAGTTGTTGAAGTTCCCGTAGGCGATGCACTGATCGGAAGAGTTGTAAATGCTCTCGGACAGCCTATCGACGGCAAGGGACCCATCAATACAGATAAGTTCCGTCAGATCGAGCGTGTAGCAAGCGGTGTTATTACAAGAAAATCCGTTGATACTCCTCTTCAGACGGGTATAAAGGCTATCGACTCCATGGTTCCCATCGGAAGAGGCCAGAGAGAACTTATCATCGGCGATCGTCAGACAGGTAAGACTGCGATTGCAATCGATACGATTATCAATCAGAAGGGACAGAACGTAAAATGTATTTACGTTGCCATCGGTCAGAAAGCTTCGACTGTTGCAAATATCGTTAAGACACTCGAAGAATTCGGTGCGATGAGCTATACAACCGTTGTTGCTTCCACAGCATCGGAACTTGCACCCCTTCAGTACATAGCTCCGTATGCAGGATGTGCCATCGGAGAAGAATGGATGGAAAAAGGAGAAGACGTTCTCGTAATCTACGATGACTTAAGTAAGCATGCTACGGCATACCGTACACTCTCCTTGCTCCTTCGCAGACCGCCCGGAAGAGAAGCGTACCCCGGCGACGTATTCTACTTACATTCAAGACTTCTCGAAAGAGCAGCCAGAATGAGCGAAGAATACGGCGGAGGTTCCCTTACGGCGCTTCCCATTATCGAGACACAGGCAGGCGACGTTT